>CAITOD010000059.1 GCA_903893935.1 uncultured Sphingomonadales bacterium | reverse complement strand
TGTTCGATCCGTGCTGCCGCCCCGGTTTCGGCCGAAACGCGCACTGTCACGCTGCGGTGATCGATCCCCCAGTTGGCCCAGTAGCCTGACAGGCTGGCCGGCTGCAGCCGGGCATAAGACTGGGTAATCGGCGCGAGGATCGCCGCCAGCGCTTCGTGGTGGCGCAACATGCCGGCAATCGTGCCGCGCATCGTGGCCGACAGCGCGCCGCTCGCGACATCGTTGCCAAACACGTTGTGCCCCGCGCCATCGCGGAAGCTCAGATTGAAATGCAGCCCCGATCCGCTTTTGTCGGCAAACGGCTTGGGCAGGAACGACAGCAGATAGCCTTTGCGCAGCAGCAGTTCGCGCGCCATCTGGCGGAACAGGAACGCGTCATCGACGGCTTTCAGCGCGTCTGCAAAGCGCAGCGTCAGCTCGAATTGCGGGGTGTCGTATTCGGCATTCATCGATTCGATCGGAATGCCGCAGGCGTGTGCTGCTTCCCAGATCGTATCGACCAGCCCGGCCGGATCGGTAAACGGCCCGGTGCCATAGACGAACGCGCCCGGCGTATCATAAGGCACCCATTGCCCTGCTGCATCGCGCTGAAAGATATAGGCTTCCATCTCGATCCCGACCATCGGCTCGAGCCCGCGCGCGCGCCAGCCGGCAATCGCTCGGATCAGCGCGCCGCGCCCGCACAGCGGAAACGGCGCGCCTTTGAACTGCAACTGGCCGAGCGCGATCCTGGTGCCGGCTTCCCAGCCGGGGCGCAGCGCATCGGGATCGAACACCATTTCCATATCGGGCAAGCCGTCGAGCAGCCCGCCGCCGGGCGCCGCGACCAGTGTCTTGTCGTAAGTCACCGCATATGTCCCGACGCAAAACCGCGCGTGGCCTTTGGCCGCCTCGGTCATCGGCACGTATTTGCCGCGCGCGAGATTGAGCTGGTCGGCGAACAGCAGGCGCGCGCGTTCGAACGAAGACGATGACTGGCTGTGCATGCTACTCCCCAGGATAGTTTATCGGCTCAGCGCGGTTTGACCCGCACCGGCAAGTGCTTGATGCCATGAATGAAGTTCGACCGCAGATAGCTGTGTTCGGCGACTTGTTCGAGTGTGTCGATGCGCTTGGCGAGTTCCTGCATCACGATCGCCACTTCGAGCTTGGCGAGCCACATGCCAAGGCAGATGTGCGGCCCGCCCTGCCCGAACGACAGGAACGGATTGCGCGGCCGGTCGAGCCGCAAGGTATAAGGATCGGCAATCGCCGCTTCGTCGCGGTTGCCGGCGATGAACCACAGCAGCACTTTGTCGCCCGCGCGCACCGCCTGATCGTGAAAGGTGAAATCGCGCGTCGCGGTGCGGCGGAAATGCGAGGTGGGCGAGGCCCAGCGGATCATTTCATCCGCTGCGGCTTCCCAACCGGTGAAATCGCCGGCCTGGATCTGGCGCAGCAGCTGCGGATGGTTGGCGAGCGCATGGATCGTCGCCGAAATCGAATAGCGCGTGGTGTCGTTGCCCGCCGCCACCAGCAGGCAGAAGAAATTGCGGAATTCGTCGCGCGACATCTGCGTGCCGTGGCTGGTGGTCTGGCGCACCAGATTGAGCACGCCGATCTGTTCGCCCGCGTCCATCCGGTCGAGCAAATCGTTGGCATAGTCGAACAGCTTGACCGCCGCCGGGCTGCGGAACGGCAGCAGGCGGTATTGGGCGGTATCGACTTTATCGATCACGAAGTCGGTGTAATCGGGGTCCGAATTGGAAATCAGCGCGTCGCCCAGTTCGACCAGCATCGGGCCGTCGGCAACCGGCACGCCCATGATCTGCGCCAGCATCTGCATCGGCAGGCGGCGCGCGATGCGATCGACCGCATCGAATTCGCCTTCGCCCAGCGCCACATCGAGCAGATCGGTCACAATGCTGCGGATCTGGTCTTCAAAGCCCGCGACCGTGTGTTTGGCAAAGGCTCTCGACACCAGCGCGCGGAACGCGCGGTGCACCGGGGCATCGGTTTCCTGAAAGGTCTTGCGCGCTTCGTATTCTTCTTCGGACTGGTCTTCCATGCGAATGCCGCGGGCCGACGACAGCAAGTCGGCCTGGCGGTTGAGCTCGAGCAGATCGGCATGGCGGGTAACCGACCAGAACCCGCGATCGCCATTGCGCATTTCCGCCCATTCCATCGGCGCTTCGCGGCGCATGCGATCGAACGTCGCAAACGGCGCGCCGTGGTTGAACGCATCTTGCGACGACAGATCGACATGCGGGTCGGTCGAACGGGAAAAGGCATAAGGCATCGGGCTGCTCCCTTGATGCCGGACAGCTAGACCGCGCGAGGCGCCATGCACTTGGCATAACCGGACAGATATCGGCGCGGCTGTTCCGATGCACGGGCGGGGCGCCTAAAGAACGGACGGGTGTTGCAGCAAAGGAGCCAGAAGCCATGGGCGAAATCATCGGAGCCGGCATTGTCGCGCATGCGCCGACGATCATGATGTCGCAGGAAGACCGCTATGCGCTGAACGAGGGCAAGGAAATCAGCCTCGTGCCGGGCCTCTACCGGATCAAGGCCGAAGTGCTCGACGTGCTGAAGCCCGACACGATCGTGCTGTTCGATACGCACTGGTTCACCATTGTCGAATTCTGCGTCGCGGCGCATGCGCGCCGATCCGGGCTGTTCACTTCGGACGAATTGCCGCGCGGCATGCGCCAGATCCGCTATGACCTCAAAGGCAGCCCCGCGCTGGCGCAGGCAATGGCCGAAAAAGCGACCGCAAACGGCGTGCGCACGACCGCGATCGACGATCCCTGGCTGCCGATCCACTATCCCACCGTCAACCTGTCGACGTTCCTGCAAGGCGAAGAGGAATGGGTCTCGGTCAGCCACGCCTATTCGGGCGAGCCCGATGATTTCCTGCGCGTCGGCCACGGCATTGGCGAGGCCATCGCCGCCTCGGACAAACGCGTGGTGCTGATCGCCAGCGGATCGATGAGCCACCGCTTCTGGCCCTTGCGCGAAATCGCGCAGCACGAAGCATCGGACCCGATCCATATCTCGAGCCCCGCCGCGCGCGAAGCCGACTACGAGCGCCTGCGCTGGTTTGCCGAAGGCAACCATGCCGCGGTGATCGACACAATGCCCGACTATCTGCGCCACGCCCCCGAAGCGCGCTTTGGCCATTACCTGATGATGGCCGCGGCCTGCGGCGGACGCGACTGGAAAGCCAAAGGCCGACAGTTCTCCGATTACGAAAATGCCACCGGCACCAGCCAGGTCCACGTCTGGTTCGACAAGCCGCAAGACGGCTGGAGCTGAACCGGATCCCGCCTGTTT
>CAITOD010000058.1 GCA_903893935.1 uncultured Sphingomonadales bacterium | reverse complement strand
GCATACCGATGACCGGTACGATTTGACAGGCCTGAGGGGCAAGCATGAAAACGACGGCGCGCGTGGTGGTTATCGGGGGCGGAGTGGTCGGCGTGAGCACGCTCTACCATCTCGCCCGGCTCGGGTGGACCGATGTCGCGCTGATCGAACGCAAGGAACTGACTTCGGGGTCGACCTGGCACGCCGCCGGGCTGCTGCCGCTGTTCAATCTCAGCTATTCGGTTGGCAAGCTGCACCAGTATTCGGTCGATTTCTACCCCACGCTCGAGGCCGAAACCGGGCTCAATGTCGGGTTTTCCAATGTCACCAACATCCGTCTGGCGACCAGCCGCGACCGAATGGATGAATATCGCTATTATGCGGGCGTCGCCAAAACAATCGGGGTCGAAGTCAACTGGCTGACCCCCGAACAAGTGCGCGAAGTCTGGCCGCTGGCTGAAACCGACAACATCCTCGGCGCGATCCAGCACCCCGCCGATGGCTATATCCAGCCCGCCGATCTGACGCAGGCGCTGGCCAAGGGCGCGCGCCAGCGCGGGGCGACAATCTATCGCAACACCACCGTCACCGGCATTACCCAAAAGACCAATGGCGAATGGGTGGTGACCACCGACCAGGGCGACATCACGTGCGAACATGTCGTCTCGGCGAGCGGCAGCTTTGCCCGCCAGACCGGCGCGATGGTGGGGCTCGATATTCCGGTGATCCCGGTCGAACACCAGTATATCGTGACCGAACAGCACCCCGCGATCATGGAGCGCAAGCGGCAGGGTCTGCCCGAAATGGGCGTGCTGCGCGAATCCGACTCGAGCTGGTACATGCGCGAGGAAGCCGGCGGGCTGCTGCTCGGGCCCTACGAAGTGGGCGCACCGGCCTGTTACGTGAATGGCCCTGCCGCCAACAGCGAATACGAACTGTTCCCCGACGCGCTCGAACGGCTCGAGCCCTATATCCTGTCGGCGATTGCGCGCGTGCCGGCGTTCGGCGAAGTCGGCGTCAAGAAAGTCTACAACGGCGCGATTGCCTATACCCCCGATGGCTCGCCGATCGTGGGCCCGGCGTGGGACCGCAAGAATTTCTGGCTCAACGAAGGCCATTCGTTCGGGATCACCGCGGCGGGCGGGGCCGGCTGGCAACTGGCCGAATGGATAGTCAATGGCGAGCCGACGATCGACATGATGGGTGTCGATCCGCGCCGGTTCGGCGACTATGCGGGCGAGGGCTACCTCATCGAAAAGAACGAGGAGGCTTATGCCAAAGTGTTCTCGATCCATTATCCCGATGAAGAGCGCGAAGCCGCGCGCGCGCTGCGCCGCACCCCGTGCTACGACCGGATGAAGGACTTGGGCGCGGTGTTCGGCAGCGTGTTCGGCTGGGAACGCCCCAACTGGTTCGCGCCCACAGGCTATGTGCTGACCGAAGCCGATCTCGACAAAGCCGATGTGATCCTGAACGACAACCATCCGGTCGTGGCGGGCGAACCGATCCGCGAAAAGTGGTCGTTCCGCCGGTCGAACTATTTCGAATTCGTTGCCGCCGAATGCCGCCATGTCACGCAAGCGGTCGGCATTCAGGACATGAGCGCGTTTGCCAAGTGCGCGATTTCCGGCCCCGGCGCCGAAGACTGGCTCAACGGGCTGCTTTCGAACGTGGTGCCGAAGAAAACGGGCAAGCTTTCGCTGTCCTATCTGCTGACCGACGCGGGCGGGGTGCGCGCCGAGTTCACCGTCTATAAAAAGGGCCCGCAGAGCTATTATCTGGTTTCGGCCGGCGCGCTCGAGCGCCACGATCACGATTATCTGGTCAAAGCGCTGCCAGGCGATGGCTCGGTGCGGTTCGAACGGCTGACCACGGCAATGGGCGTGCTGGTGCTTGCCGGTCCGCGCGCGCGCGATGTGCTGGCCAAAGTGACGCGCGCCGATCTGTCTAACGCGGCGTTTCCGTGGCTGACCGGCAAGACCATCTCGGTGGGTGCGGCGCGGGTCGAAGCCTTGCGGGTCAATTTCATCGGCGAACTGGGCTGGGAAATCCACCACCCGATCGAAATGCAGACTTATATCTTCGACACGCTGATGGCGGCGGGCGCCGAATTCGACATCAAGCCGTTCGGCATCCGCGCGATGTCGGCGATGGCGATCGAAAAGAGCTACAAGCTGATCCCGCGCGAACTGTCGATCGAATACAACGCGCTCGAAAGCGGGCTTGATCGCTTTGTCAGCCTCAAAAAGCCGGCTTTCAAAGGCCGCGACGGGGTGCTTGCGTGCCAGGCGGCGGGGCGCAAATGGCAACTGGTGACGCTCGAAGTCCTGGGCGTAACCGATGCCGACGCGCGCGGGTCCGAACCGATTTACCGCGACGGCGTGCTGGTCGGCCGTGCCACCTCGGGCGGTTATGGCGCGCGCGTGGACAAGAGCCTCGCGCTGGCCATGGTCGGCCCCGAACACGCAGCTGTCGGCACTGCGCTCGAAATCATGATCCTGGGCGTGTCGCACCAGGCGATCGTTATCCCCGAATCCCCGTTCGATCCGGAAAACCACGCTTTGCGGAGCTGATCCGATGCAACACTTCGACACGATTGCCCAGCTGCTCGAACTGAACCGTCCCGGCTATACTTTGCCGCGTGATCTCTATGTCAGCGAGGAGGCCTATCGCTTCGACGCCGAAGTCATGCTCAAATCGGTGTGGCTCTACGCCGGCACCGTCGCGCATGCCAAAAACCCGGGCGACTGGTTCATTTTCGAATTGGCCAATAACCAGGTGATCGTGGTGCGCGGGCGTGACGGCGAAGTGCGCGCGTTCTACAATTCGTGCCGCC
This sequence comes from uncultured Sphingomonadales bacterium, assembly GCA_903893935.1. Taxonomy (GTDB): domain Bacteria; phylum Pseudomonadota; class Alphaproteobacteria; order Sphingomonadales; family Sphingomonadaceae; genus Novosphingobium. The sequence continues at coordinate 2,311 of CAITOD010000058.1, read as the reverse complement.
ATCGCGGTGCGCGCGTGTGCGAAGCGGCAAGCGGCAATGCGCCGCGACTGATCTGCCCCTATCACTTCTGGACCTATGGGCTCGATGGCAAGCTGCTCGCCGCGCGCAACATGCCCGAAGGGTTCGACAAGTCCGAACACGGCCTCGTGCCGGTGGCGCTCGAAAACGTCGCCGGGCTGCTGTTTGTGTGTCTGTCGGACAACCCGCCGCCGTTTGGCCGCGCCAAGGACGACATTGCCGAACAAGTCAGCCTCTACAATCTCGACAAGCTGAAAGTGGCCGTCCAGGACAACCTGATCGAGCCGGCCAACTGGAAGCTGGTGATGGAAAACAACCGCGAGTGCTATCACTGCGACCAGAACCATCCCGAACTGCTCAAGTCGCTTTCGACTTACGGTTTCGGCAAAGGTCTGCCCGAAGACGGCGAGGCCGATGTGGTCGATGATGCCGCGTTCGATGCCATGCTCGAAGCGCAGCGCCAGCACTGGCGCGACATTGGCGTGTTCCACGAGCTGATCGAATTTCCCGAAGAAAACGGCCGCACCGGCTGGCATCGCGTGGCGCGGCTGCCGCTGGCGCATGGCGCGGTGTCGCAGACGCTCGATGGCAAGCCGGCGTGCCGCCTGCCGATCTGGTCGCACGGGCTCAGCGAGCAATCGAGCCTGTCGGTGTGGACCCAGCCCAACAGCTGGCACCATTTCTGCAACGACCATGTCGTCACATTCTCGCTGACGCCGCTGGGCCCGGACAAGACGCTGCTGCGCACGAGCTGGCTGGTGCACGAAGATGCGGTCGAAGGGGTAGATTACGATCCGGCCAATCTTGCGGCAGTATGGCGCGCGACCAACGACCAGGACAGTTATCTGTCGGCAGTCAACCACCGCGGGATTACCAGCGACGGCTATCGCCAGGGGCTCTATTCGGTCGAGGAGAAGCTCGTCGATGCGTTCAAGACATTTTACGTCGACGCCAGCAAGCGGGCTTTGGGCTGAAAGTCAGGACAAGTGATGAAGCGTTTTTCCGGCCTCAACCTGTTTGCCGAGGCGTTCAACAGCCACAAAGGCTGGCCCGAACACTGGCCCGACAAGGCACCCAGGGCGAATTATGACGTCATCATCATTGGCGCGGGCGGTCACGGGCTGGGGGCGGCCTATTACCTTGCCACCAAATACGGCATTACCAATGTCGCGGTGATCGAAAAGGGCTGGCTTGGTGGCGGGAATGCCGGGCGCAACACCACGATCATCCGGTCGAACTATCTCTACGACGAATCCGCGCATCTCTATGACCACGCGGTCAAGCTGTGGGACGGGCTGAGCCAGGAACTCAATTACAACGTCATGTATTCCAAGCGCGGCGTGCTGATGCTGGCGCACAACGTGCATGATATCCAGAGCTTCAAGCGGCACATCCACGCCAACCGGCTGAACGGCGTCGACAACGAATGGCTGACGCCCGAACAGTGCAAGGCTTATTGCCCGCCGCTCGATACCGCGCCCAATGCGCGCCATCCGGTGCTGGGTGGCGCGCTGCAGCGGCGCGGCGGCACCGCGCGGCACGACAGCGTGGCCTGGGGCTATGCGCGCGGCGCAGTGGCGCGCGGGGTCGATATCATCCAGAACTGCGCGGTGACCGGAATCCGGCGCGGCGCCGATGGCGCGGTGCTCGGCGTCGAGACCGAAAAGGGCTTTATCGGCGCGAACAAGATCGGGGTGTCGGCAGCCGGCAGCACGTCGCTGGTGATGCGCATGGCGGGGCTCGATTTTCCGCTCGAATCTTATCCTTTGCAGGCGCTGGTGTCCGAACCGGTCAAGCCGATTTTCCCGTGCGTGGTGATGTCGAACACGGTGCACGCCTATATCAGCCAGTCGGACAAAGGCGAACTGGTGATCGGCGCGGGCACCGATGCCTATGTCAGCTATTCACAACGCGGTGCGCTGCACATCATCGAACACACGCTGGCAGCGATCTGCGAGATTTTCCCGATCTTCACGCGCATGCGCATGCTGCGCACCTGGGGCGGGATTGTCGATGTAACGCCCGATCGTTCGCCGATCCTCGCCAAGACCCCGGTCAAGGGGCTCTATGTCAATTGCGGCTGGGGCACCGGCGGGTTCAAGGCAACGCCGGGCGCGGCCGATTTGCTGGCCCATACGATCGCGCACGACGAGCCGCATGCGATCAACGCGCCGTTCAATCTCGACCGGTTCCGCAATGGCCGGCTGATCGACGAAGCGGCGGCCGCCGCGGTTGCGCACTGACGGAAAACCCTGATGATCCTGATCCATTGTCCCTACTGCGAGGAAGATCG
>CAITOD010000057.1 GCA_903893935.1 uncultured Sphingomonadales bacterium | reverse complement strand
GACCTCGCCGGTGTCCACGCGGTGCGCACGCGCGCCGATGTCGACCGGCTGATGGCCGAACTCGATGCCGGCGCACAGCGTGCGGTGGTGATCGGCGGCGGCTATATCGGGCTCGAAGCGGCTGCGGTGCTCACCAAGCTCGGGGTCCACGTAACTCTGCTCGAAGCGCTGCCGCGCGTGCTGGCGCGCGTGGCGGGCGAGGCGCTGTCCGCGTTCTATGAGGCGGAACACCGTGCGCACGGGGTCGATCTGCGCACCGGTGTGGCGGTTGCAGCACTCGAAGGCGCCGACGGCACAGTGACCGGGGTGCGGCTCGCCGATGGCGAAGTGCTGGCGGCGGATATCGTGATTGTGGGCATTGGCATCATCCCGGCGACGGCACCGCTGATTGCCGCGGGCGCCGAAGGCGGCAACGGGGTTGCGGTCGATGATCTGTGCCGCACCAGCCTGCCGCATGTCTATGCGATCGGTGACTGCGCGGCGCACGCCAATGCTTATGCCGATCATGCGGTGATCCGGCTCGAATCGGTGCAGAACGCCAACGATCAGGGCACCACGGTCGCGAGGGCGATCACCGGCCATCCGGTGCCGTACAAGGCGGTGCCGTGGTTCTGGTCGAACCAGTATGACTTGCGATTGCAGACGGTCGGGCTGTCGATCGGCCACGATGCCACCGTTACGCGCGGCGATCCTGCGTCGCGTGCGTTTTCGGTGGTCTATCTGAAGCAGGGCCGCGTGATCGCGCTCGATTGCGTCAACGCGGTCAAGGACTACGTTCAGGGCAAGAAGCTGGTCGAAACCGGCGCGATAGTCGCACCCGAACGGCTGGCCGACACCAGCGTGCTCCTCAAAGACCTGGCCTGACATCCTCCCCGGAACGGGGAGGGGGACCGCCCCCTTCGGCTGCTGCTTGCGCAGCCGCTCAGGGTAAATTGCGCCAAAGGCGCAAGGCGGTGGAGGGGGCTCTCGTCTTGGTGCCAGTTCGCGAGGGAGTGCCAAGAGGCCAGACCCCTCCACCATGCTGCGCATGGTCCCCCTCCCCGTCCCGGGGAGGATCGGGAGGTCAGGGCACGGGGAGCAGGCCCACCAGGCGGTCGAAGGCCCAGTCGGCGGCGTCGACGACTGCCGGATCGGGGTCGCGCAGCAGGCGCTGCACAGCGCCCAGCAGCGCGGGATCGCCGCTGTTGCCGGCTGCATAGAGGCAGTTGCGGATAAACCGGTCGCGGCCGATGCGCTTGATCGGCGAGCCGGCGAACAGCGCGCGAAACGCCGCGCCGTCAAGCCCGAGCAGATCGGCGAGGCGCGGCGCGGCCAGTTCGGCGCGGGGCAGAAACGCGCGGTTGGCCGCTGCGCTTTGTGCAAACGAATTCCACGGGCACACCGCCAGGCAATCGTCGCAGCCGTAAATGCGGTTGCCCAGCGCTGCGCGGAACTCGGGCGCGATCGGCCCTTTGTGTTCGATCGTGAGGTAGGAAATGCACCGCCGCGCATCGAGCCGGTAAGGCGCCGGAAACGCGGCGGTCGGGCACGCGGTCTGGCAGGCGGTGCACGTTCCGCAGCGATCGGCGTGCGGGGCATCGTGCGGCAGATCGAGCGTGGTGAAAATCGCGCCCAGAAACAGCCAAGAGCCATGCGCGCGGCTGACCAGATTGGTATGCTTGCCTTGCCAGCCCAGCCCGGCTGCTTCACCCAGCGGCTTTTCCATCACCGGCGCGGTATCGACAAACACTTTGACCCCGGCTTCGGGCGCTTGTGCGACGATCCAGCGCGCCAGCGCCTTGAGCGCGCGTTTGACCACGTCATGGTAATCGGCACCTTGCGCATAGACCGAAATGCGCGCGTGGTCGCGCGTTTGTGCAAGCGCAAAGGGATCGGCAGCGGGCGCATAGCTCATGCCAAGCGCGATCACGCTTTTTGCCTCGGGCCACAGGCCTTGCGGACTGCGGCGATGGTCGAGGCGGCTCGCCATCCATTCCATGCTGCCGTGGCAGCCTTCGCCCAGCCATTGCTCCAGCCGCCGCGCGCGCAAGGGATCTTCGTGCGCGGCGGCAATGCCGCAGGCGGCAAACCCCAGCGCGTGCGCCTCGGCGTGCAGCTTTTTGGCAAATCCTGATGCGCCGTTAACCAAACTTGCTGCCTTGTCCGTTCATTGCCTACGGTTAATCGCCATGTTCATGAGACACGAACCGACAGCAAGCTTTGTGGGGGAACCGGCCGCGATGGGCAAGCAAGCGCAGTGCGCCGCACCCGATCTGGCGATCGAGGCGCGCGGCCTCATCAAACGGTTCGATGGGACACTCGCCGTTGATGGCGTCGATATCGCGGTGCCGCGCGGCGCGATTTACGGCGTGCTCGGCCCCAATGGCGCGGGGAAGACCACCCCGCTGCGCATGCTGCTCGGGATTATCGATCCCGATCAGGGCTATCGCTGCGTGCTGGGCACCGAACGCCCGACCGAAGTCGCACGGCGGATCGGCTATCTGCCCGAAGAGCGCGGGCTTTACCCTTCGATGAAAGCCTATGAAGCGATTGCGTTCCTCGCCGCCTTGCGCGGCGTGCCGCTGGGCGAAGGCCGCCGCCGTGCGCGGCAGATGCTCGAGGAATATGGCCTCTCGCACGCCGCTGACCGGCAGATCCGCCAGTTGTCCAAGGGCATGGCGCAGCAAGTGCAGTTGATCGGCACGCTGATTCACAACCCCGATCTGGTGGTGCTCGATGAGCCCTTTTCGGGCCTCGATGCACTCAACCAGGGGCGGCTCGAACAGCTGATTCGCGGGCTTGCCGCGCGCGGGGCGACCGTGCTGTTTTCAACCCATGTGATCGCGCATGCCGAACGCATGTGCGATCAGGTCGCGATCATCGCCGGGGGCAAAGTGCCGTTTGCCGGGCCGGTCGATGTCGCGCGTGACCGGCTGCGCCCGCAAGTGCGGCTGGAAACGCGCGCGCAGCAAGGCGCGTGGCGCGCCGCACTCCCCGCCGATGCGCGGTGCGATGTCAAAGCGGGCGGGACCGCGTTCTGGTATTTCACTTTGCCCGAAACCGGGGTCGAGCCACTGCTGCGCGCGCTGATCGAAGGCGATGCGGGCATTCTCAGCCTGTCGATCGAACGCGCCGGGCTGCACGATGCGTTTGTCGCGATCGCCGGCGAGGCGGCGGCGCGCGCGCTCGAAGAAAATCGCGAAGAAGCCGAAATTCTCAGCAAAAAGGGACGCCGCTGATGGTCTCCAATCGTCTGGCTGCGGCATGGGTCGTCGCGCGGCGCGATTTTGTCGCCGTGGTGTTTTCCAAAGCGTTCATTTTCTTCCTGCTCGGGCCGCTGTTCCCGATCGTGGTCGGCTTCTTCGCCGGGATGATCGGGGCGACGGTGCAGCACGATCTCGATCGCGCGGTGATCGGCATTGCCATGCCGGGGCACCAGGGCGATGCGCTGGTGGCGGCGCGCGCGGCGCTGATCGCGCACATGCCGGGTGGTGCGCCCGATTTCGAAGTGATCGACCGCACCCGTCCGGGCGAAGCGTTCGATGCGCGCGCGGTGCTCAAGAAGCGGCAACTGGCCGCAGTGGTCACGGGCACGCTCGATGCGCCGGTGCTGACCGCCACGCAAGGCCGGATCGACGACTGGCGCGGCATGATCGGGCTGTTCGCAGCGCGCGCCAGGTCGGGCGAACCCGCCGTGCTGCCCGCCGTGAGCACCGATGTCGTGGTGACCAGTGCGGCCAACGAACACAATGGCCAGGTGGTCACCGCGCAAGCCGGGCAATTGCTGCTGTTCCTGCTGACAATGCTGCTCGCCGGCATGGTGCTGTCCAACCTGGTTGAGGAAAAAGCCAACAAGATCATTGAAGTGCTCGCCGCTTCGATCCCGATGGACGCCTTGTTCATGGGCAAGCTGTTTGCCATGCTGGCGGTCAGCATGGTCGGTATCGCGGTCTGGGCGAGCGGCTACGGCGTGATGGTGCTGGTGGGCACGCGTTCGATCCCGCTGCTGGCAACGCCGGCGGTCGGCTGGCCGCTGTTCCTGGGGCTTGGCTTCCTGTATTTCTCGATGGCGTATCTTCTGCTGGGTTCGATGTTCCTGGCGATCGGCGGCATGGCCAACACCGTGCGCGAAGTGCAGACGCTGTCGATGCCCGCGACGATGATGCAGCTGATCGTGTTTTTCATCGCGAGCTTCGCTTTGGCGCGCCCGGGCACCTGGCTCGAAACCGGCGCGCAGATTTTCCCGGTCAGTTCGCCTTACGCGATGCTCGCTT
>CAITOD010000056.1 GCA_903893935.1 uncultured Sphingomonadales bacterium | reverse complement strand
TAGCTTCCGTAGCGAGCCACTTTGACCTCCGGTTTGGCCGGAATCGTCACGCTGGCACGGCGACCGGCAGCGCGTCCATGGCGTTATCGCTGACTTGGACGACACTTTCCAGTGTCATGTAGTGACCGCGCTGGACCGCCTATTCGTCGTTCTGTTCGAGCAGGATCGCGCCAATCAGTTGGGTGGTGCCGGCCTCGTTGGGAAAGATGCCGACGACATCGGCCCTGCGCTTGATCTCTTCGAGTTTCGGAGACGCTGCGAGTTCCGGGGGCGCAATACCACCTAAGCAGAATGCGGAGACGCTTTGACAAATCCCCGATGGCCGTGACTTCAGTCTGAAGACCAGTCAATCGGGTGTATTTGCCGAAGTATCTCCGCAATCGAACTTGGCGTCAGGCGCCTGGCAAAATCACCGGACGCAACGGGATGTCCCACTGGTCCAGCACGCTGACATTCGGTTTAAGTTCTTCCGCATAGGGCGCAGAGCTGTAAATGCCGGTGATTTTGTCTTTGTCGATTTCCAGCCGCAGATAGCCGAAATTGTCCTGGTCATAGCTTTCGAGCACGAGTGCATCGGAAAGTTGCAACGGCGCTGCCGGGTAATCGTTGCCGATCTTGTGCAATTTGCCCAGCCGCGAATAGCCACAGTTGCCGATAACCACGCTGGTGAGCGCGAGGGTGGTATTGCCGACCGGTTCTTTCACCGAAAAACGCTGATAATTGTGCACATGGCCCGAAAGGATCAGATGTGGCCAGACGCCCGTCGCCTGAAAGCTTTCGAACAGGATGCGTTCGGCCTCGGTGCTGCCCGAATGGACGGCGTCGCCGGAAAATGGCGGGTGGTGGATCGCGACGATCAGCGCCTTGGCGGGGTCGGCCGCCGCGGCCGCTTTCAATTCGCTCTGGAACCAGGCGATCTGGTCGGCGTGAATTTCCGCTTCTGTCTCGCTGACATTGGAAAAGAGCCCGATGATCGTCGCCAGCGGGGTGGTAAATGTCCAGTAGACGTTGGGCAGGTCCATCTGTGTGCGTGACGAAGTGGTCTTGAGCGAACCGAGGCGGGTCGGATCATCCGACATGAAATTCTGCACCCAGCCGTCCAGCGGCTGCTTGTTGGGATCGACCGCGCCATCCTGCGGGTCGTCGGGCTGACAATCGTGGTTGCCGGGAATTGAGACGATCTGCGGCGGATAATCCGCGTATGTTTCGTAAAAGCATTCGCCGTATTTATCGACGTCGCCGGCAAAATAGACCACGTCGCCCAGGTGATACAGGCAAGCCGGTATCGCGTCGTCAGCGCTGGCATGGTAATCGGCCGTCATCATGTCGGCAACAAAGTCCATCTGTTTGCCGCGTTCGTCGCCCGTATCGCCAACCACATGCAGCACCAGCTTGCCGGCCCGGGTGATCGACGCGAGCGCATCTTCATGCAGCAACTGGCCGAGATCAAAGTGATAGGGGGCCTGGCCGCGCGGTTGCGGCAAGGGCTGGAAAGGATAATGCGGCAAGGCCAGACGATGACCGCCGTTCTGGAGGCGGATCGGTGATCCCGCCGCACGCGAAGCGAACGCGTGATCTGCTGTGGCCGACACTTGCTGCCCACCGGAACGACCGGCGGCGGGTTTCAACCTGGTCATGTCAATCTCCTCTCACTTGTACCGGCAAGTTGGTTTTCGATTGTTACAAGTTGACGATGCGAATAGGCCGGGCATCCGACATTTTCGTCCCATTTGGATGATTTGTCCGGGAAGATTCAATATTTACAACGCCGCGGCAACAACTTCGCCGCGCGATTGGCGTGCTGCAGGCGGGTGGCCGCGCCGGCATTTGCCAGCTTGGATTTCAGCGCCCGTCGGCTAAGTTGCAGGAATGGGAGTGCACATGACCAATTTGCGCGCACTGGCGGCGTTTGCAGCGCTTGCAGTGCTGGCGCCTGGCGCAAGTCCGGCCGCCTTGCCGCCCGTTGCGACGCAAGCCGCAGCGCCCGGCCTTGCGCCTCGCGAGAATGCCGCGCTCCTGGCCTATGTCGGCGAATACCGCGGTGCGGGCAGGACCGCCACGGTGCTGGAAGACCACGGTCGGCTCTATGCCCTGATTGCCGACCAGCCGAGGCTGCGGCTCGATCGGGCGAGGCAATTTGCATTGCGCAACGGCGCGCCGGTCGCGCTGCGCATCGCAGGCGTCAGCTATCGGCGGTTTGATCTGGGCGCCGAGCGGGTGGCGCAGGATCGCGCCAGGGCTACGCGCGACATCACGCAGTTGCGCGCAGCCGCGCTGGCCGCACAGCCGCCGGCAGAGCCGGCGCCGCGCGCGAAATCCGATCTGGTCGATCTGACCACGATCGATCCGGGCATACGGCTCGATATCCGCTATGCCACGGCCGACAACAATATCGGC
>CAITOD010000055.1 GCA_903893935.1 uncultured Sphingomonadales bacterium | reverse complement strand
GCGGTCGGCTACAGCGAAACGCCGATCCTGAAGCGGCTCAACTTGCGGATCGACCCCGATGACCGCATCGCGCTGCTCGGGCGCAACGGCAACGGCAAGACCACGCTGGCGCGCCTGCTCGCCGCGCAATTGCCGGCGATGGAAGGCGCGATGAATGCAAGCGCCAAAATGCGCATCGGCTATTTCACCCAGTACCAGGTTGAGGAACTGGCCGGCGATGCCACCCCGCTGGTGCATATGGCGCGTGCGATGCCAGGCGCCACGCAGCAGGCGATCCGCAGCCAGTTGGGCCGGTTCGGTTTTTCGGGGCATCGCGCGACCGCCGAAGTGCGCACGTTGTCGGGCGGCGAGCGCGCCCGGCTGGCGCTCGCGCTGGTCACCCGCCACGCCCCGCATCTGCTGATCCTCGACGAGCCGACCAACCACCTCGATGTCGATGCGCGCGAAGCGCTGGTCCAGGCGCTCAACAGCTACAAAGGCGCGGTGATCCTGATCAGCCACGACCGCCATATGGTCGAACTGGCCGCCGATCGGCTGGTGCTGGTCGATAACGGCACCGCGCAGTCGTTCGATGGCGCGATGGACGATTACATCGACTTCGTGCTCGGCCGCAACCAGCCCAAAACCGAAGGGGACAAGGCCAGAGGCGGCGCCAAAGCCGACCGCAAGGCCAATGCGCAATTGCGCGAACAACTGCGCGGCATGAAGAAGAAAGTGATCGACGCCGAAAGCACGATTGCGAAATTGCAGGCCGAAATCAGCGCGCTCGATCGCGCGATGTTCGAGCCCGATCGGGTGACGGGCGAGCTTGCCAAACTGTCGATGGGCGAATTGTCGCGCCGCCGTGGCCTTGCCGCATCGAAACTCGAAGAAGTTGAAGCGGGCTGGATGGCGCTGAGCGAAGCCTATGACCTGGCGATGGCGGAGGGGCAGATCTAGAGCATGATGCGATAAGAAAGAATCGCATCATGCTCTAGGAGTCTTTGTTTTCGCATGATTTATTGCGAAAAACCGGTGCCCGCTTGTTCGCATCATGCTCTAGTCGGCCATCCGCACATTGGTGCGGAGCCACGGCGCGAGATTCTCGAAGCTGAATGTCCCGGCGGCATAGAGACCGAGTATGAAGTGTTCGGTTTCGGCTGCGCCGGCGGTCAGGTGGGCGCCGTTGATCGCGAGAAAGGTATAGGTCACGGCAAAGCCGGTCCGTTTGTTGCCATCGACAAACGGGTGGTTCTGCGAAAGGCTCTCCCACAAGGCGGCCGCTTCTTCAATGAGATCGGCGTAATAGCCCGTCTGCGGACGATAGAGCGCCGCTTCCAGCAGGCCGTGATCGCGCACGCCATGCGCACCGCCATAGCGGGCGATCTGGTCTTCATGGATGGCAAGCACTTCGATGACGGTGAGATAGTCCGTCATTCAGCGAGCTTTTTGTAAAGTGGCGCAAAAGTCGCGTGGCTGGCCTGATAGGCCGCCATAACATGCGCGCGTGGCCGCGCGGTCTTGCGCTTTTCGATCAGGTCGGCCAGCGCCTCTTCGATCAGCACCTGCAACTGGCGGCCTTCGCTTTTGGCAAGATCGCGCACCGAACGGAGGATTTCCGCATCGACTTGCGTGGCGAATTTTTCACGCGTCTGGAACGTCATCATGCACCTCGCTGTATGCGCGAAGTGTTATCATGATAAATCATGATATGTCAAGATGTGCGACGCGAACGTCGCACATCTGACGGTTTACAGCACGTCGCTTGCAGGGGTGTAGCCATAGCCCAGTTCGCGCGCGACCGCTTCATAGGTCACTTTACCCTGGTGGACATTGAGTCCGGCGGCGAGGTGTTCGTCGGCCTTGAGTGCTGCTTTCCAGCCCATGTCGGCGATGCGCAAGGCGTGGGGCAGGGTGGCGTTGTTGAGCGCATAAGTGCTGGTGCGCGCGACACCGCCGGGCATGTTGGCGACGCAATAGTGCACGATGCCGTCGACCATATACGTCGGGTCGGCATGCGTCGTGGCGTGGCTGGTTTCAAAGCAGCCACCCTGGTCGATCGCGACATCGACCAGCACCGCGCCGGGGTGCATCGTCGCCAACATGGCGCGGGTGACCAGCTTGGGCGCGGCAGCGCCGGGGATCAGCACCGCACCGATCACCAGATCGGCATTGCCGACAAGCGCTGCAAGCGAAGCCGAGCTTGAGAAAATCGTGCGCGCGCGGCCCTGGAAATGGTTGTCGAGCCGTTCGAGCGTATCGAGATCGCGATCGAGAATGGTCACATCGGCGCCCATGCCGACCGCCATCTGCGCCGCGTTCAGCCCGACCACGCCGCCGCCGATCACCACGACTTTGCCCGGCGCCACGCCCGGCACCCCGCCCAGCAGCACCCCGCGCCCGCCATGCGCCTTTTCGAGCGCGCTGGCACCGGCCTGGATCGCCATGCGCCCGGCAACCTGGCTCATCGGCTTGAGCAAAGGCAGGCTGCGACCGGGGCCGGTGACGGTTTCATAGGCGATCGCGGTCACGCCCGATTTGACCAGATCGGCGGTCTGTTCGGGGTCGGGGGCGAGGTGCAGATAAGTATAAAGCACCTGGCCTTCGCGCAGTTGCGCGCGCTCGACCGCTTGCGGTTCCTTCACTTTGACAATCATTTCGGCGCCCGCGAACACCGCCGCCGCATCGGGCTGGATCACTGCGCCGGCCGCCTGATAGGCCGCATCGGTCGCGCCGATGCCGAGCCCTGCGCCCGACTGAACCCACACTTCGTGACCATGCGCCACCAGTTCGCGCGCCGATTCGGGGGTCAGCCCGACGCGGTATTCGTGGTTCTTGATTTCGGTGACGGTGCCGACGCGCATGGCTCGCTCTCCTTGGGATTGTGCGCACCAGAATAGCCGCAGGCCCGCGCAAAAAATTCCCCGATTTGGGCTTGCTGCGCGCGGTATCGGAGAGATATTGCGATTCTACGCCAGAAAACGGGAAATTATTGCATGGATCGTACCGATCGCAATCTGCTTGAAGCGCTGCAGCGCGATTCGTCGCGATCGGTGGCAGAGCTTGCCGAGCTCATCTCGCTGTCGCCATCGGCGTGCCATCGGCGGATCAAGACGCTCGAGGATCAGGGGCTGATCGCCGGCTATGCCGCGCGGGTCGATGCGCGGCGGCTGGGGCTGAGCGTCGAAGTGTTTGTCGAAATCACGCTCACCAGCCAGAGCCGCGAAGCGATGGACCGGTTCGAACGCGCGGTGGGCGATTTCGACGATATTCTCGAATGCCACCTGATGAGCGGCAGCGCCGATTACCTGTTGCGCGTCGCCGCCGCAGACCTTGCCGATTACGATGCAATCCACCGCGATTGCCTTGCGCGGCTGCCCGGCGTCTCGGCGATGCGGACATCGTTTTCGCTGCGCCGGATCAAACGGATGGAAGGCTATCCGGTCAGCCGCCTGCGCTGAACCGGTTGCAATGGCCGTCGCACGACAGCGCGCACGCAAATACCGCCGCTTGCCACGCTATTGACATCTTTGTAGGCAATGTCGAAGCAGGATGGCAGGAGCCGGTCTGGCTATCAAAGAGTCCGGGCAAGAGAAGGAGAGCAGCGATGTCGGTTGCAGGCACTTACGAAGTCGTCACCAAGACCCCGATGGGCGAACAGAAATCGACGCTGACGGTCCATGTCGATGGCGACAGCTTCACCGGCAGCAACAACGGCCCGATGGGCGCGCTCGACATCACCGATGGCAAAGTCGATGGCGACACGATCAGCTGGTCGAGCCAGATCACCAACCCGATGCCGATGCAGATCGATTGCAAGGCGACGGTCGATGGCGACGCGATTTCGGGCACGGTGACCGCCGGGATGTTCGGCAGCTTTCCGATGAACGGCCACCGCGTCGGCTGATCAAAACCAGGGCGCCTGCGCTCAGGCGCCCTTCACACGTTTCATCACGCCGGAAAAGCCCAGCACCGGTCGGCCATCGGCGGTGATCTGACCGCGCGCGAACACCAGTTTGCGCCCGCCGCCGGTGCGCTCGCCGCGTGCGAGCAGCAGCGAGCCGGCCTCGGCCGGTGCCAGAAATTCGCAATTCATCGTCACGGTCACGCCGCTCACTTCCTCGCCTTGCGATGCGCCGAGCATGAACAGGCTGAAATCGGCGAACGTCATCAGGCAGCCGCCGTGGATCATGCCATGGCCATTGTTGTGGCGCGGCTCGGTGCGAAATCCGCACACCACCCCGTGTTCATCGCGCGCCACGTAAAACGGTCCGGTCGCATCCTCGAACGGGTCGGTGCCGGCCCACTGGTGCCAGCCGGCCCACGCGCCGTGTTCGACCAGCGTCAGCCGGCCGGCGAACGGCGCGCCGGGTAAGGGTTGGACCGGTGGGGCAGTAAAGTCAGTCACGCGCAGGGTCCTTCGGATTGTTGGCATGCGGACCCTGCCCGGTGGCGCGCAGCCCCGCGCGCGTCAACCCGCCGAACGCGCTGTCCTGATACCAATTGATGCAATTGCGACGGTTAATCGATCACGACACGACAATTAAGTGTTTCCCGTTTCGGGGTCGCTCGCGCTAGTAAGCCGGCGCGTCCGGGCGACCGCCCGATCCCCGCGCGTCATTCGCGAAGGCCGTGCCCGTGCGGGCACCTTGCCAAAGTGGTGCAGTGCGTCTGGGACCGTTATCCCGGTTGTGCCCGAGCTTATGGAGGTCTGCCCTGTCGAGTTACATTGAGCAAAGCGCGCCCTTGCACCGCTCGCGCCCGCGCTGGCTGGCCTATGTGCTGGTGATTGTCGCGCTGGTGCTGGTAGCCCTTGCCGCTCGCTGGTTTGCGGCCGCCGGGGTCACTGCCAACACGCATGCCGGCAGGCCGGCCGTGGCGGTCGCGATCGCGACGGTGAAGCTGGTCGACATGCCCGAAACGGTGAGCGCGATCGGGACGGTCATCCCGCTCGATACCGCGACGGTGCAAAGCCAGGTTGCGGGCAATGTCACGCAGATCATGTTCAAGGAAGGCCAGCTTGTCAGCGAAGGCCAGCCGATCGTGCAGATCGACCCGCGCCCTTATCGGCTGACCCTGCAACAGGCCGAGGGCACGCTGGCGCGCGACAGCGCGTCACTCGCCATGGCCCAGCTCGATCTCAAGCGCTACGAAACGCTGGCCGCGCAGGATTCGATCGCGCGCCAGACAATGGAAGACGAACGCGCCACTGTCGCCCAGTTGCAGGGCACGGTTGCGACCGATCGCGCAGCGGTCGGTTCGGCGCGGCTCAACCTGCAATATGCCACGATCAAGGCGCCGTTTGCGGGGCGGATCGGGCTGAAGCAGGTGTTTGTCGGCAATTATGTGACCCCTTCGGCCACCGGCGGGGTGGCCGTGGTCACCCGGATCGATCCGATCGACGTCGAATTTTCGGTGCCCCAGGCGCAACTTGGCGATGTCCAGCGCAAAGTCGGCAGCGGCGCCGGGCTGCCGGTCACTGTGCTCGACCAGGACAACACGACCGTGCTGGCGCACGGCACGTTTTCAACGTTTGACAACCAGATCAACACCAGCACCGGCACCGTCCAGGCCAAAGCGCGCGTCGCCAATCCGGTCGTGACCGGCAAGACCGGCCAGAAGGCGCCATCGCTGTTCCCGAACCAGTTCGTCAACGTGTCGATGCTGGTCGATACCCTCCACCAGGTCCCGGTGGTGCCGGTCTCGGCGCTGCGCCACGGCTCGCAGGGCGATTTCGTGTTCGTGGTGCAACCGGACAAGACCGTCAAAATCGCGATCGTGAAAACAGGGCCGAGCGATGGCGTCAACACCGCGATCCTGTCGGGTCTGCATCAGGGCCAGGTGGTGGTATCCGAAGGCTCCGACGGGCTCGATGAGGGCTCTGCAGTGCGGCTTCCCGGAGACAAGGGTGGCGACAAAGGTGGCGAAAGCGGAGCCGGCGCCGGCAGGCACAAGCAAGGCGGAGCGCGGAGCCAGTGAGCGAGCGCCCGATCGCGATTGACGAACCGGCCGGGGACCTCCCGCCGGGCGGTCCTTCGCGGCCCTTTATCCTGCGGCCGGTGGCAACCACGCTGCTGATGGTGGCGCTGTTGCTGGCCGGGATCGTTGCCTGGGGGCAGTTGCCGCTGTCGGCGCTGCCGCAAGTCGATTATCCGACCATCCAGGTCAGCACGCTATACCCGGGCGCGAGCCCCGACGTGATGGCGCTGACGGTCACCAGCCCGCTCGAACGGCAGTTCGGGCAGATGCCCGGGCTCACGCGGATGACATCGTATTCGTCGTCGGGCGCATCGGTGATCACGCTGCAGTTTTCGCTCGGGCTGTCGCTCGATATTGCCGAACAGGAAGTCCAGGCCTCGATCAACGCGGCCAATTCGTTGTTGCCTTCGGATCTGCCGGCGCCGCCGGTCTATGCCAAAGTCAATCCGGCCGACGCGCCTATCATCACCATTGGCGTGTGGTCGAAATCGCGCCCGCTGGGTGAAGTCGAAGGCATTGTCGAAAAACAGTTTTCCAACAAGATCGCGCAAGTTTCCGGGGTCGGGCTGGTCAGCCTGTCGGCCGGGCAGCGCCCTGCGGTGCGGATTGTCGCCAATGTCCAGGCGCTGGCCGCGCGCGGGCTCAGCCTCGAAACGATCCGCAACGCGATTGCCAATGCCAATTCCAACATGGCCAAAGGCAGCTTTGACGGGCTGACCAAAAGCTGGACGATCGATTCGAACGACCAGCTCAACAGCGCCGATGTCTATGCTTCGCTGGTGGTTGCCTATGCCAACAACCAGCCGGTGCGGCTCAAGGATGTCGCCAGCGTCGAAGCCGGGGTCGAAAACGTGCGCACCGGCAGCTGGATGAACCGGCAGCCGGCGGT
>CAITOD010000054.1 GCA_903893935.1 uncultured Sphingomonadales bacterium | reverse complement strand
GGCTATATCGACAACACTTTGGCGACCAGGACGTATCCCAACTATTACGACGATCAGAACGGTGTGCTGCAATCTGCGCCGGTCCCCACCAGCAACAGCAAATACGTCAAGAACAATTTCAACGATGTCGACAGCTACGGCGGCCGGATCACGGTTGGCATCGAGCTTGACAACGGCTGGAAAATCACACCCGAACTGATCGCCCAGCATCTGCACACCAACGGCACGTTTTTGTACGATCCGGCGGTGGGTGATCTGCAAGTGCATGATTTCACCCCTGACTACAACATCGACAAGTGGCTGCAGGCGGCGCTGACCATCGAGGGCAAGATCGGCGACTGGGACCTGCTCTATTCGGGCGGCTATCTGACGCGCAAGATCAACACGGCGGCCGATTACAGCTATTACACCGTGGCCTATTCGACGCATGGCGGCCCGGTCGCGGGCGGTTATGCCGGCTATACGCATTTCGTCGACAAGAACGGCAATCCGCTCGACCCGACGCAGCAATACACCGTGCAGCAGAGCCTGACCAAGCAGAGCCAGGAGTTCCGCGTGAACTCGCCTGCCTCGGCGCCGTTGCGCGTCACGGCGGGACTGTTCTACCAGCGCCAGACCAACCACTCGATTTACAACTATTTCATCCCCGGCGTCGGCCAGGCCGATTTTACCTATCCGCTGACACCGGCACAAAATTACAGCTACTACGCCAATGCGATCTATAACGCAGACGGCAGCCTGAATTATGCCGGGCCGGTCTATGGCGACGATCTGTTCCTGACCAACGCCTATATCACCGATCGCGATTATGCGATTTATGGCCAGGCGAACTACGACATCACCTCGAACCTGACGCTGACCGCCGGTTTGCGCGGGTTCATCTATACCAATTCGCTGATCGGTTTTTCGGGCTATCCCAGCTACGTGCCGCCGGGCACGACCTGCACATTCCCGCTGGCCACGCTTGATTCGTGCAATTTCAACAACAAGCGCTCGCATGGCTCGGGCGAAACGCACAAAGTCAATCTGACCTGGCAAGTCGATACCGATCACATGATCTATGCGACCTATTCGACCGGCTTCCGCCCGGGCGGGGCCAACCGTGACAAAGGCGCCTACAGCATTCCCGCCTATCGGCCCGATACGCTCGACAATTTCGAACTGGGTTGGAAAACCAGCTGGTTCGACCATGTCCTGCGCTGGAACGGGGCGATTTACTACGAAAAGTGGCACAATCTGCAATATGCCGAACAGTCGGCCGGGGCCGGGATTACCAACGTGTTCAACGTCGGCGGTGCGCGGGTCTACGGGATTGAAAGCGATCTGCAGCTGCGTCCTTACAAGGGGCTGACGCTGACTGCTTCGGGTGCTTACAACGATGCCGCGACAACCACCGATTTCGTGGCGCCGAACGCGGGTGGCAATGCCCCGGCGGGCACGCGCTTGCCGGTCCAGCCGCGTTTCAAGATGTCGGCCACCGCGCGCTATGAATTCCCGGTCGAATCGATCGATGCCTTTGTCCAGGGCTCGCTCAACACGCAGTCGAATTCGACCAGTCTGCTTGGCATTGGCGACAACGCAGTGTTCGGCAACAGCCCCGGGTTTACCACCGCCGATTTCTCTGTCGGGGGCAAGAAAGGCAGCTACACGTTCCAGCTGTTTATCCAGAACGCGTTCGACACGCGCGGCTCGCTGTCGCACAACGCACAGATTGCGCCCGCCGATATCCTGAACACGCCTGGCATCGGCATCGCGCACTATTCGCGCACGTATCCGATCAAGCCGCAATACTTCGGGCTTAAGGTCGGCACCAAGTTCTGATGCGGGCCGGACGAAGCCTCCGGCCGCGCTGAGCTGGAGGCTTCGTCACCCCGGACTTGATCCGGGGGTGACGATTTCAGGCGGGTGCTTTCTTGCGGTCCGGGCCAGCGCTTATGCGCCTCCCGGGCCGAAGCGCGCGACCAGTTCGTAGCGGTCGGCGACGAAATGCTGGCGCACGCGGGTTACCGTGTCGGGGCCGCGCCAGGTGCGGCGTTCGAGCTTGAGGCATGCCGCGCCGCGCGCGATGCCCAGCGCGCGCGCGATGGCGATTGGAGCGGCCACCGCGCTGATGCGGTTTTCCGCTTCGGTCCAGGGGACATGCGCGATCAGCCACGATCCCGGCGG
>CAITOD010000053.1 GCA_903893935.1 uncultured Sphingomonadales bacterium | reverse complement strand
CCGAGCCTGCTGCGTGCAGCGAGTTCAGGCCGCGTACCAACAGAGGCGACGCTAAACAGGCGCTTCGAGCAACTGGTTTATGCGGAGGCGGCGCTGGTGAAGGAATACAAGGCACGAGGGCTGCTCGGTCGGGAGAGGCTGGAACGTCAACGCATCCTTCGTTGGGCTATGATCCAGCACTACGAGATTTGTCCAACCCCTCTATTGGACGTGACGCAGTCGCTGCGGATCGCAGCATCGTTTGCGTCTCACCACACGAGGGGAGAGGCATTCGTGTTCGTTCTAGGCATTCCCAACATAAGTGGGGCGATCACCGCCAGTGCCGAGGCGGGAATCCAGACAGTCCGGCTCGCGAGCGTCTGCCCCCCGACAGCTGTTCGACCTCACGTGCAGGAGGGCTACCTTCTCGCGGAGTATCCTGAATGCGCGACGACAGAGCAGAAGCTGCTATATTCTAACGCAGAAATGGACTTTGGTCGGCGGCTGATAGCAAAATTCCGATTCGAACCAGAGAGCTTCTGGGATAAAAGCGGGCACTTTCCGCTGGTGGGTGAAAGCGCTCTCTATCCACGCGCATCCGTCGACGGCATGTGCGCACTGGCAGATGCTGTGCGGTCATCGCTCCCAATCTAAAACTATCCTGGTCGACTGACACTGCCCCTCCGACGGCGGTTTTAAAGATCGACTTTCGTTCCCCCTGAACGACCGGGATTTGGGCGCAGAGCCGGACGTCCACTTCGGCGCGTTCTATCGGCAGCTTTTGTAAACAGCAGACATGGTCGGGGGCTGATCCGAGCGGCAGGGTCTGGTCGGCTCCCGCCATTCACGGCTACATCACGCCAAGGCTCGTATTTGTCGACTCCACCTAGACGCTGCCTGCTTGCCGCAAAGCGGTCAGCTCGTCCTTGGTCTCGTGCAGCAAGTGCGTCAGTTCGGCGACCGCGATGGACAGGCTGAGCACTTCGCTTTCGCGCAACTGGTCGAGTTTCTGGTGCAGCAGTTCGATTTCAAGCTCGGCCTTGATGTTCACTTTGTAATCGTTTTCGGCGGCGCGGCGGTCGATGTCCTGCTGGCGGTTCTGGCTCATCATGATGAACGGCGCGGCATAAGCCGCCTGGAACGACAGCGCGAGATTGAGCAGGATGAACGGGTAAGGGTCCCACTGCCGCACATACGCGGTGACATTGAGCGCGATCCAGATCGCCAGGATCAGCGACTGGATGATGATGAACCGCCACGACCCCATTGTCGCGGCGACCAGATCGGCGATCCGCTGCCCCAGCGTCAGCTCCGGCTCGGCCGCGGCTTGCGCGCGTGCCAGCCGCATGCGTTCGGCGCGGCGCAGCACGCGCATATCGTGCAGCAGGAATTTTTCGGCATCGTCCAGCATGTGCCGGGCGCTTTCGATCGGGTTCATGGTCGTGTCACGGCCTCCTGGTGCGCAGGCCAGGGTGCAATCCGGCCCGGCGGGTCGGGAGGCGTTAGACCATCACGCACCGGTTCTGCAAAGCTGTTTCGGGCGCTGCGTGCGATCAGAAAGCAAAGCTCACGCTGCCCACCGCGCGCGCACCGCCAAGCGGACCAAAGGCGCCGATATCCGAATCGATATAGGCCACGGTGAGGTCGAGGCCTTTGCGCAGCGTGTAGTCGAGCGCGAGGTTCCAGGTGTTGTAATGCATGTTGTGATCGACATCCTGGTGCGCAAAATTGCCGCTGACCGCGAGATTGGGCCGGAACTGGTATGTCGTGCCCAGTTCATAATATTCGCCCGCCAGATGCGTGCCGAAATAATTGCGCGTGAATTCGGTTCCTGCGTGCCAGTTCAGTTTGCCAAGATCGCCGCTGAGCGTGGCCCCGCCCTCGAGCGTATCGACATTGCCCATCGAATGGACATAGCCATAGCGGATAAAGCCGAGATCGAGCTTGAGATGGCCAAGCGGCACGACATAGCCGGCGCGGTTGTCGTATTCCTGGTGGGAGCCCGCAAAATCGACATTTTCGGTGCGGCCGTCGAGATAGAATCCATGCGCGCCAAGATCGACTTCCAGAAAAGCGACCGGTTTCTGATTGTTCTGCGATTCGCCGCGCCAGACATAGTCGGAGGCAAGCGTCACGGTGACCACCGCCGTTACATCGGGCGCCGCCTTTGCCGGCTCTGCGGGCGCAAACGGGCCGAGCGCAGCGCTGGTGTCGTCGGCCAGCGCCACCCCCGGCAGCGCGAGCAGGGCCAGCGCCGCCATGCAGCTGCGCACCGGTATCATGGCGCGTGCAACACGCTGTCGAGCACGATCGTCTGAAATTCGCGCAGCGGTGCCGCGCTCTGTTCGAGCCGCATGCGGATCAGCGCGCCTTGCCACGCGCTGATCAGCACGCGCGCAAGCGTTGCCGCAGGCTGGCTGGCGGCGATTTCGCCCGCATCGCGCGCCGCCTCGATCGCTTCGGCCAGCGCGGCGGCCCAGCGCTCGATCTCGTACTGGACACGCGCCGAAACCGCCGCGTCGTTCGCCGCCAGTTCGAGCCCCAGCACGCCGAGCAGACACCCGCCGCGAAAGCCGGTCGCTTCAAACGCCGCCGCGTGGCCGGCGAAATAGGCGCGCAACCGCGCGAGCGGCGCCCCCTCGCCGTGCCGCAAAGCATCGCGCGACGGCATGTCGGCCGCGGCGTAGCGTTCGACCGCCGCGCAGGCGAGCGCGCTCTTGCTGTCGAAATAATAATAGAACGAGCCTTTGGGCACGCCTGCTGCGACGACGATGTCGTTGACCGAGCTTGCGGCAAACCCGCCGCGCAGAAACGACGCAATGCCTGCGTCGACCAGCGCGCGGCGAACCTCCGGATGGCGCAATTCGGTTTCGGCACGGGCCATGGCGATCTCCTGCGGCCGCCGTTTTAGAGTTTACTAGACGACCGGTCAACTATTATCGGAAACGCCTTACGCGTGGCGCCCGGGCAAACAAAAGGGGATTGTACCGCTTGCAAAAACGCGTGGGCCCGCAAGGCAAAAAGCCCTCCCCCTCAGGGGGAGGGTTGGGTGGGG
>CAITOD010000052.1 GCA_903893935.1 uncultured Sphingomonadales bacterium | reverse complement strand
TCAATCCGGGCGATGGCAACGCGCAAGTCGCGGTTGTTGGCCAGCGCCTGTTCGATCACCCTGCGCAAGGCCGGGTCGGCAAACACCTGCCGCCAATCCGCAGGGGTGTCATTGCCTGGCACGCCATAGGCCGCACCGACTGGCCAGGCCACAGGTACCGGCGGGGCGGGACGACGAAAGGTCGGCTCCAGCGAGCAACCCGAAAGGAGCCCGACGGATGCAAACAAGGCAAGGGCTGTGCGGGTCAAGGTTGCGCCTCCGCCGAGCGTGTGCGGGTGTCGCAAGGGGGTGCGGTCCGCAGCCCGCCGCGAATGACCACAAAGAAAAACGGCACCAGGAATATCGCCAGTACAGTGGCGGTGAACATCCCGCCAATTACGCCCGTGCCAATGTCGTTCTGGCCGCCGGCGCCCGCGCCGGTGGAAATCGCCAGCGGCATGACCCCGGCGATGAACGCGATCGAGGTCATCAGGATCGGGCGAAGGCGCTGGCGCGACGCTATGATGGCCGCTTCGAGCGGAGTCTTGCCGGCCTTTTCGGCGTCTCTTGCAAAACCCACGATCAGGATCGCGTTTTTGGCCGACAGTCCGATCGTCGTCAGCAATCCAACCTGGAAATAGACATCGTTGTCAAACCCCCGCAACGTTGCGGCGAGCAAGGCGCCTATGACACCGAGCGGAATAACCAGCAGGATGGCAATCGGGATCGTCAGGCTTTCGTACAAAGCCGCCAGGCACATGAACACGACCAGGATCGACAGGCCATAGAGCATCGGCGCCTCGCCCCCCGACAATCGTTCCTGATACGATTGTCCGGTCCACGCATAGCCGATGCCGGTGGGCAGCTTGCCGATCAGCCGCTGCATTTCGTCCATCGCCGCGCCCGAGCTCTTGCCGGGTGCCGACTGGCCCTGGATCTCGAGCGAAGCGACTCCGTTGTAGTGTTGTATTTGCGATGGGCCATCCGCCCAGCGGATCGTGGAAAACGCGCCAATCGGGGCCATCTCGCCACGGGCCGACCGCACATAAAACCGCCCGAGATCGGCCGGCGCCATACGAAAAGGCGCATCGGCCTGCATATAGACGTGTTTGACCCGGCCGCGGTCGGTGAAATCGTTGATATAGCTGGCTGCCGTCGCCGCAGTCACGGTCGAGTTGACATCAGCCAGCGACAGACCGAGTGCACCGGCTTTGGCCCGATCGATCTCGAGCGCTATCTGTGGCGTATCGGACTGGCTGTTGGGACGGACACTGGCGAGCACAGGGTCGTGGGCGGCCATGGCCAGCAACTGATATTCTGCTGCAACCAGCTTGTCGTGGCCAAGCCCGGCCTGGTCCTGCAATTCGAGATCGAACCCCGACGCGGTCCCGAGATCGCGGACGGCAGGCGGTACGATTGCAAACACCTGGCCGTCGGGGATTGACCGAAACGCCGCCATTGCGCGCCCGACGATTGCTGGTGCGCGATTGCCGGCACCGCTGCGACTTTTCCAGTCCTTCAGCTTGACGAACGAGATGCCGACATTCTGGCCATATCCGGCAAAGCTGAACCCGGTCGCCGAAAATATCGTCGCGACATTGCCTTTCTCGGTCGTGAGATAATGCTGCTCGATCTGCCGCGCGGTGGCTTCGGTGCGCGATTGCACCGCGCCTGCGGGCAACGTGAACAGATTGATGATTTCGCCCTGGTCTTCGTCGGGCAGAAAGCCGGTGGGCAGCTGCACGAACAGCAAGACCATGACGAGGACCACCGCGAGATAGACCAGCCCCGCCGCCATCGGCGCTTTCACAATCGCGCGCACACTGCGGTCATAGCGACCGACATTGCGATCGAAAGTCGTGTTGAACCAGCCGAAAAAGCGCCCAAGCGGGCCGGGCTTCGGCGCTTCTTGCGCAAGTTTGACCGGGCGCAGGAACGTCACGCACAGCGCGGGCGTCAGCACAAGTGCAACCGTCACGCTCAACAGTACGGCGGCAACAATGGTGACCGAGAACTGGCGATAGATCGCACCGGTCGATCCACCAAAGAAAGCCATCGGCAACAGCACCGCCGCCAACACGGTGCCGATCCCCATCAACGCACCGGTGATCTCGCCCATTGACTTGACGGTTGCATCGTGTGGCGACAGCCCCTCGGTATCCATGATCCTCTGAACGTTTTCGACCACCACGATGGCGTCATCCACCAACAGGCCGATCGCCAGCACCATTGCAAACAAGGTCAGCACATTGATCGAATAGCCCGCGACCGACAGCACCGCGAACGTGCCGAGCAATACCACCGGCACCGCGATCGCGGGGATCAGCGTCGCGCGCCAGTTCTGCAGAAACAGGAACATCACCGCCACCACCAGCACGATCGCGATCAACAGCGTGCGTTCGACGTCTCCAATCGAGATGGTGATGAAACTGCTGTTGTCGACCGGAAACGCCACGGCGATCCCGGGCGGAAATTGGCCGGACAATTGCGCGATGCGCGCCTTGACCGCAGCCACCGTGCTTAACGCATTGGCGCCCGGCGCCAGCTTGATCGCCACGCCAGCGGCGGGATGGCCGTTGAGTTGCGAGGTCTGGGTGTAGGTATCGCCCCCCAGTTCGACCCTGGCGACATCGCCCAGCCGGACCAGCGAACCGTCACTGGCGGTCTTGACGATGATCGCCTTGAACTGGTCGGCAGAGGTGAGCCGCGACTGGCCATTGACCGTGACATCGAGTTCCTGCCCCGCCACGGCCGGCAATGCGCCAATCTCGCCCGCCGGCACCTGCACGTTCTGTGCCAGCACCGCAGCCGCGATGTCCGATGGCATCAATTTGTAATTGTTCAGTTTGTAGGGGTCGAGCCAGATGCGCATGGCGTATTGCGCGCCGAACACCTGGGTATCGCCCACGCCCGGCAAGCGCGACACAGGATCGACCAGCTTGCTGGTCAGATAGTCGCCCAGGTCGGTGGTATCATGGCGTCCGTCTGTATCGTAGAGCGCAATCACCAGGATGCTGTCGGCCTCGGCTTTGGCCACGATCAGGCCTTGCGCCTGGACTTCGGCCGGAAGCAGCGGGGTCGCCTGGGTCAGCTTGTTCTGGACCTGAACTTGCGCAATGTCGGGGTTTGTGCCTGCTTCAAATGTGACGGTGATCGTCGCCACCCCGTTCGACGCGCCGGTCGATGACAAATACAGCAGGTGATCGATCCCCTTGAGCTGCTGTTCGATCACTTGCGTGACGGAACTTTCCAGCGTGTCGGCCGACGCGCCCGGATAGATCGCGGTAATCGTGATGGCGGGCGGTGCGATCGTCGGATATTGTGCGATCGGCAATGTCAGGATTGCCAGCACACCTGCGAGCATGACGCCGAGCGCGAGCATCCATGCGAAAATCGGCCGTTCGATGAAAAAGCGGGACATTGGCGCGATCGCGTCAGGATGCTGGCGCGGCGCGCGGCGCGACGATCCTGACCGGCGCACCCGGTTTGGCATTGGCGCCGCCCACCACGATCAGGCGATCACCCGGTTTCAGCCCCTGGGTCACGCGCCACTGATTGCCGATCGTGCCCGCGGTCGTCAGGATGCGTGCCTGCGCGTTGCCCTGGCGATCGACTACCATGGCCGCCGGGCGGCCTTTCTCGTCGTGCGTGACGGCTTGCTGCGGTGCCAGCACGCCGTTGCGATCGATGCCCTCGGTCACCAGCGCGCGGACATACATACCCGGCAACAGCACCGCGCCGGGATTGGGGAATATTGCGCGAAGCGTAACCGAACCGGTGTTCTGGTCGACCGTCACGTCGGTGAATTGCAACTTTCCGCTCAGCGGATAGAACCGGCCGTCGCCCAACTGCAAACGCACCGCCAGGTCATGCTGATTGCCGTCCGCGCCGCCTTTGACCATTTCGTCCTTGAGCGCGAGCAGCTCGACAGCGGTCTGCACCACATCGACATAGATCGGATCGAGCGTCTGGATCGTGGTCAGCGCGCTCGCCTGGCCATTGGTGACGAGCGCGCCGCGCGTGAAGCTCGACGCGCCGATCCGGCCAGTGATCGGTGCGGTCACCCGCGTATAGCCCAGATTGATCCGCGCGCTTTCGACGGCGGCCGTCTGTTGCTGGACATTGGCCGAGGCGGTATCGGCAAGCGCCCTGGCATCGTCGGCATCCTGGTGGCTGACCGCGTTGATTTTGACGAGGTCGGCGTAGCGACCGGCCTTAAGCCTGGCGCTGAACAGCGTGGCCCGCGCACTGGCCAATTGCGCACGGGCCTGATCGTATAGCGCTCGATAAGGCGCCGGATCGATGCGGTACAGCACCTGACCCGCGCGGACATTGGCGCCTTCGACGAACAGCCGGGCCTGGATGATGCCGTTAACCTGGGGGCGCACATCGGACACCAGCCACGGACTGGTGCGGCCCGGCAGATCCACGCGCAGCGGCACCAGCTGTGCGTGAATGGTGATCACGCTGACGGCGGGCGGGGCAACGGGCGCCGGTGTAGTCCTGGCATGGCACCCCTGTAGCCCCACAGCGAAAATCAGCGCCGTGCCCATCGCGGCCATGTCTGCATAATGCGGGTTCGTGCCGCACCGCTGCCTGCGTAACGCCTGGCGATCGCCGAAGGGATGGTTGCGTTTCAGCGGTCTTGCTCCTGCCGCCCAGGTCGAGTGACCTATTTGCGGCGCACGCTCCGAATGGGCGACGT
>CAITOD010000051.1 GCA_903893935.1 uncultured Sphingomonadales bacterium | reverse complement strand
GCCTCGGACGGGGCGGCAGGCGCGGGCTCGACCACCGGCGCCGCGTTGTAGACCAGCGCCGGGGTCGCCAGCGGGTTGCCGGTGCTGGCGGCGCGGCCGGTGTCGAGCGCGGGCGCGGCACCCACCGGGACAGCCCCGATCGGCGTGATCGCGCCCGGCGGCACCACCGGGGGCTGCGTGGCAGCGGGTGCGGGGCTGCGATCGGCTTGCGCGTGCGTGATTGCCGACAGACTGGAGCGCTGCCCGGTCGCGGCGCGTTCGGTGCGCGTGTGGCTCAGCGACCAGAACGTGGCGAGCCCGAGCACGCCGACCAGCGCGGTACCGAGCATCAGCATCATGGCATCCGAGCCCTGCCGCTGGCGCCCGACCACGGGCAGCACATGGCGCATCGCAAGATCGAGATCGCGCGCATCGCGGCGCGGATCATCGTCGCGGTCGATCGGTGGCGTGTGCAAAGGATTGGGCGTCATGGTGTTTTGACCTGGGCGGCGGGCGCATGCTGGTGTTCGATTGTCGCAAACAGCTTGCCGGTGCGCAGCACGATCACATCGGGCACGCCATCGACCACGATCATGTCGTCGTGCATCGCATAGTTGATCGGACCTTCGACACCCCGCGCGTTGCGGCCGAGCACCGCCGGCAGAGCCACGCCTTTGGGCCAGGCAATATACGTCGCCTGCCCATCGGCGAACACTTTGGCGGGGAACAAGTCGCGCGCACCGCGCAGCGCAAAGGCATTGTCGAGCGTGGCCGGATCGACCGGCGCGGGCGCGGGGCTGCCATGCGCCAGCGCTGCTTCCTCGCTGGTCAGCGGCGGGGGTGCAACTGGTGCTGCGGGCTTGGCCGGGGGCTCGGGGTATGTGAGCCGCAAGCCATAGATCGCGCGTGCGCCGGGTGCGGCGACCAGATCGAAGAAATAGGTCCGTTGATCGGTCACCACCGTAAGATTGGTCCGCGCGCGCGGCGACAAAGGCTTGAGGAACAGCATGTTGGCGCGGCGGTTGGGCGAGACCTGCCAGGCATTGGCATCGCCGATCGCGACATTTTCGATATGTTCGTCGCTTCCCAGAATCACCGTGGCTTCGACGCCTGCGCGCCCGACGAGGCGCACCACCGCGTTTTCGTGCCAGCGCTGCGTCACCAGGCGCGGATCGCCGGGTGCTGCCTGCGCGAGCATCAGGGCAAGGACAAGGCTCATTTCATCACCGGTCTGACGCTGGCGGGGCGGAAACGGCTGCCGATCCCGGCCGCGCGGCGCGGCCCGGGTGCAGAAGCCTCGGTATTCGCAAAGCCCGCAAGGGTGCGCGTGTCGCGTGTGACCAGCTGGCTGGTGCTGCGGCGATCGCTGCCGCCGGCCAGCATCTGCCCGCGCGCGCCGCCGGCAAAGGCATTGAATGTGCGCGCCGCGCCCGCAGGCGATGTGCCGATCACCATTGCGGAGGGATCGTCGCGCCTTGCCGAGCCAAAGCGGTCGGGCGCACCCGCCGCCCACGGCCGCCACCCCGCAACCAGGCCGGCGGCGGCGCGCAAGGCCATCGCCATCAGCGCGGCGTGGACGGTGGCGATCAGGAAAAACCCGGTCGCAGCACTCTGGTCGATGCCGTCGGGCGAAAGCAGCCGCGCCACTGTCGGCACCGCCAGTTCGAGCGAAAACGCCCCGCCCAGCACCACCAGCATCGGCGCAAAGGCGGCCAGCAAAATTGTCCGCGCCCAGCCGGCAAACAGCCCGCGCACCGCCGGAAACAGCGCCATGACGACAAACACCGGCCCGATCAGCAAAAGCGCGGCGAGCACGATACGCGCCGTCACCAGCACGCCGACAGTCGACAGCAGCAGCACGATCGCACCCGCCATCGCGATTGTGCCCGGGGCAAATCCGGCAGTGCGATTGGTGCTGGCGGGCGGCGGCGTGGCGGCGACCGCCACCGGCGCACCGGCCTGCTGTTGCGCGGCTGCCGCCGCCGCGTTGCGCGCGGCTTCCTGCTCGGCGGCTTCGTGCGTGGCGTCGCTGACGGCGGCATAAATCGTGTCGATACGCTGCGCAAACACCGCGGTCGCCGATCCGCGCGTGCCGAGAACGGTGCCCGCCACCTGATCGGGCGCAAGCGTCGCCAGCCGATAGACCAGCGGGCCGTAAAACGCCCAGCTGGTGGCAAACGCCAGCACCAGCCCCACCGCCAGCATCCGCCCCGACACCCCGCCCAGCCCCAGCCGCACGCGCCCGGTGATCAAGGCGAGACCATAAGCCGCCACATAGATCGTCAGCGCGGCGGTCAGCGCGGGGGCCAGCACGCCTTGCGCGCCCATCAGGTGCCCGAAGCTGCCCGCGCCCGCGTTCGCGGTCATGCAATCGACCGCTTGCAGCGTGGGCGCGAGGCCATTGCCGGCCTCGTTGATCAGTGTGCCGCAATCGCTCATTCGGCCGCCTCGGTCGCGCGCGGCCCAGCACCCGGCCAGGCCGCACCGGTCAGCGCGGGGTACCAGGCGGCGGGGTCATCGCCCAGATCGGCGCGCAAGGCATCGAGCCGGCGCACCGTCGTCTCGCGCCCCGACAGCACCATGACCAGATCGTCCATTCCGCCCAGATCGAGCCGCAGCACATGCGATTGCTCGCCCTGCCGCAACAGGAACGCGCGGCCGCCTTGCGGCAGGGTGCGGATCACATCGAGCTCGTGTTCGGACAAGCCGAACCCGCCGCAATAGTCTTCGGCGCGCGCGCGCGGATTGGGGGTGAACAGCATTGTCGCGGTCTGTTCGACGAGGGCTGCGGCGATCGAACTGTCGAGCGCATCGCGTGCCGATTGCGTGGCAAACCCCACCAGCGCATTGCGCTTGCGCAGCGTCTTGAGCCAGTCGCGGATGCGCAGCGCAAACACCGGATCGTCGAGCGCTTTCCAGCCCTCGTCGATCAGGATCATCGTCGGCGTGCCGTCGAGCCGTTCCTCGATGCGGTGGAACAGATACATCATCGTCGCGGTGCGAAGTCGCGGTGCATCGAGCAGCGCGGTCATGTCGAACCCGAGCACGCGCTGCGACAGATCAAGCTGGTCGCCCACATTGTCGAACAGCCACGCGTGCGGGCCGCCGCTGATCCACGGATCGAGCCGGCTCGCCAGATCGCCCGGCACCGGGCGCCGCGTGCCCGCAAGCAATTCGCGAAAATGCGTGAGCCGCCGCAGCCTGGCATCGTGCGCATAAGCCGCATCGACCGCGCCCGCGATCAGCGCCATTTCATCGGGCCCGCGCGCTTCGAGCAGCACGCCCAGCCATTCGCGCAGGAACGCGCGCGTGCCCGCGCTGTCGGGCAGCGCCAGCGGGTTGAACCCGGTCGCGGCACCCGGCACGATCCGTTCGTAGCAGCCGCCGATCGCGCGGATGAACATTTCCGCGCCGCGATCCTTGTCGAACAGCACGGTGCGCGGGGCAAAGCGCTGCGCTTGCGCAGCGAGGAAATTGAGCAGCACGGTCTTGCCGCTGCCCGAGGGGCCGATCAGCGTGAAATTGCCGAGATCGCCCTGGTGCAGGCTGAGGAAAAACGGCGTCGCCGAGGTGGTCGCCAGCACGGTCACCGCCTGGCCCCAGTGGTGCCCGTGCGCGCGGCCCATCGCCGGGCCGTGGCACGCGGCAAAACACGCCATACTGGCGCTCGACACCAGCGCGCGGCGCACGATGTAATCCTCGTTGCCGGGGAATTGCCCCCAGAACCCGGGCTCGAGATTGACATCTTCGCGCACTGCGATCGCGCCTGCATCGGCCAGCGCGCCGGCCACTGCGGTCACCCCGGCATCGAGCGCAGACAGCGTCGCCCCGCGCACCAGCACCGACAAGTGATGATCGCCATAGGCCGCCGCGCCCATGCCCAGCGCATCGCGCGCGGCGTGCAATTCGGCGCGTTCGGCCATCGCGTCTTCATCCGCCGCGCGCAACCGGCGCAAGGCCAGATCGATGCGTTCGCGCGCGATCTGGCGATCGGCGGGCGCCCAGGTTTCGGTCAGCACCAGTTCGGCATCGACCGCCAGCAGCGGGTCGAGCAAGCCCGGCGCGGTCGCTTCGGGATAGTCCTTCAGGCTGACGAGCGCTGCAAACGACGGGCCGGAGGCGCCGCGCAATTCGAGCGCATCGAGCCCGAAACTGGCGC
This sequence comes from uncultured Sphingomonadales bacterium, assembly GCA_903893935.1. Classification (GTDB taxonomy): domain Bacteria; phylum Pseudomonadota; class Alphaproteobacteria; order Sphingomonadales; family Sphingomonadaceae; genus Novosphingobium. The sequence continues at coordinate 3,084 of CAITOD010000051.1, read as the reverse complement.
GCACATATGGCAGCATGTGCCCCACATCGGTGCCTTCGGCGGGGCGGCGGACCGGGCGCATTTCGCCGTTGTAAAGGCACGACAGCAATTCCAGCACTTCGTTGCAAGTGCCCGAAGCGCCCTGGTAATCGCCCAGAATGCGCGCGCCCGCCGGCGCCAGTGCCGTCGCGAGCCCGGCGGCGGCGGCCATCAGCCCGCGCAATTCGCCCTGATCGATCCCGCTTTCGCTGCCGCGCAGGCGGCGTTGCAGATGGTCGAGCCAGCCGGTCTTGCCGCGCGCGGGGCGGCGCAGCAGCGTGATGAACTGGTCGTTGACATAGATCGAGCCATCGCCCAGCCGCGCCTGCCAGCGCGCGTCGATCTCGGCCGACAGCGGATCATCAAATGCACCCGCGAAATCGACCGCGATCCGCCGCCGCACGATATGGTGCCCGAACACGAACCGCGCATCGAGCCCGGCGCGCAGCCACACGTCGCGCTGCGCGGCCAAGGCGTTGATTTCGCTCGCCTGCGCGGTTTCGGCAGGCCAGCCGGGCACGTGCAGCGCGACCAGCAGCGACCCGTCGCGCAAGGCCACGACATGGCTGTCGACCAGGCTGGCATAAGGCAGCCGGTCGCCCGCGCGCGCCTCGCGCCGCGCCCAGCGCGCGAACAGGCCGGCATCACGGGGCATAGGAATTGCACCCCCAGTGGCGCCAGTTGGCAACGCGCGGGCAGCGCCGCACACGCGTCAGCCACAAATCGAACACGCGCGGTTCGCGCAGGCAGGCAAGATAGCCCGCGCCATGCACCACCAGCGCCACGCCGAGCGCCACAAAGCTGCGCGTGATCAGAAACGCCTCGGTGGTGATCATCAGGTTGATGATGAAAAAGCTGTACGTCACGCCCGCAAACATCTGCGGCCGCGTCAGCGGCTTGCACAGGCGCGGGCGCACCAGTTCCATCTCAGCCGGCCGCCTGGCGGATGCCCGACACGATCGCCGCCGCGCCGAACAGGATGAAACAGCCCATGATCACCGTCACGCCCATCCGCCAGTTGAGCCGCCCGGTCAGCATCATCAGCCCGCACGCGGCCACCGCCATCACCGCCACCGCGGTCGCGACATTGCCCATCAGCGTGCCCTGCAACCACAGCAGCGCGGCAAGGATCGGGCCCGACCCTTGCGGATCGGCAGCGGTCTGCGCCAGCGCGCGACCGGGCGCGAGCGCCAGCACAACCAGGAAACCGAACCTGTAACGCGACATGCAGATCATCTCCCTGGCGAGGCTTGCGCGGCCAGTCGCGCGAGAATGGCGGCAACATAGTGCTGCGTTTCGGCAATCGGCGGCACCCCGCCGGCGCGCATGACGCGTGCCGGCCCGGCATTGTACGCTGCAAGTGCTTCCTCGAGGTTACCGTGAAAATGGCCGAGCAATGCATGCAGATAGCGCGCCCCGGCTTCGACGTTTTGCGCCGGATTGTCGGGATTGGCGCCCAGCGCGCGCGCGGTCTGCGGCATCAGTTGCGCAAGCCCGCGCGCGCCTTTGGGCGACACGGCGCCGGCCTGCCAGCGGCTTTCCTGCCAGACCAGCGCCTCGATCACCGCCGGCGACAAGTCATAGCGTTCGGCCAGCACCATGATCGGCGCGCGCCACGCCAGCGGCATCACCGCCGGCCGGGCATGATGCGGTGCCTGCGCCTGCGACGGGCCGCCCGCGACCCAGTGCGCTTCGCCCGCGTCCACCACCATCACATCGGCATGCGCGGCCCCCGCGCATGACAGCCCGGCGGCGATCAGGGCACCCAGCGAAATTGTCTTTGCCGCTCGCATGCGCGATGCATGCCACAATTGCCTTGCCATCATGCAATTTAAATTTGCGGCTCGCGCGAATTTTTTCGTCCAGAAAGGGCCTTGGCGCGCGCCGGATCGGGCGTGTACACACCACCGAATTCTGCCGACGGGAAGCCATGCCGATCACTTTGCGCGTTTTCCTGGGGGCAGTGGTGCTGGCGCTGCTCGGCGTGGCCGGGGTGCGCGTGCTGGCGGGGCCGGGGCATCACGGCGTGGTGGTCGGCTATCAGACCAATGTCGATCCGGGCAAGATTGCACAAGCGAGCGGCGCCTATGACCGCGCGCTGGGCCAGCCGGTCACCTGGCGCAAGTTCGACAGCGGCACCGATGTGATCACCGCGCTGGCGGCGGGCGATATCGATTTCGGTGATCTCGGGTCGAGCCCGCTGGCGATCGGCGCCACGCGGCAATTGCCGTTCCAGACGGTGGTGCTGATCAGCCGGCTCGGCCGCGCCGAAGCGCTGGTGGCGCGGCGCGGCGCAGGCATTGCCGGGCCCGCCGATCTGGCGGGCAAACGCGTGGCGGTGCCGTTTGTCTCGACCTGCCATTACAGCCTGCTCGCCGCACTCGCGCACTGGCACATTCCGGCCGCGGCGGTGCGCATTATCAATCTTTCGCCGCCGCAGATTGCCGCGGCCTGGGCGCGCGGCGATATCGATGCGGCCTATGTGTGGGACCCGGCGCTGGGCGCGCTCGAACGCGACGGGCAAGTCCTGGTCGGCTCGGACGAAGTCGCGCGCTGGGGCGCTCCGACCTATGAAGCCTGGGTGGTGCGGCGTGATTTTGCGCGCACCAATCCGCGCGTGGTGGCCGCTTTCGTGCAGGCATCGCTCGATGCAACGCGCCAGTGGCAGGCCACGCGCGCCACGCTGACCGCGCAATCGCCCGCCGTGCGCGCGGTCGCCGCGATCACCGGCGCTTCGCCCGACGATATTCCGCGCCAACTGGCCGCCAACGACTATCCCGATGCGAGCGCGCAGGCCGGCCCCGCCTTGCTCGGCGGCGGGCTCGCGCGCGATCTGGCGGCGACCGCCGGCTTTCTCAAAGGCGAGGGCAAAGTCGATCGCGTGCTGGTCGATTACCGGCCCTGGATCGATGCGCGCTGGGTGCGCGCCGCCGCCGCAAAGGAAGCCCGGCCATGACCATTCTTTCCGCAGTCGCAGCGGGTGTGACCTATCGCAGCCGCAACGGCGCGGTCGAGGCGCTCAAAGACGTCTCGCTCGATCTGGCGGCGGGCGAGATCGTGGTCGCG
>CAITOD010000050.1 GCA_903893935.1 uncultured Sphingomonadales bacterium | reverse complement strand
GGCGGCGGCGTGATGGCCGGATCGGCGCTCTATATCGGCCACGTGATGCACCGCCGGCTGCGGCCGCGCGTGCACCGGCTGCGCTACCGGCTGTTTTCGTTGCTGCTCGATCTCGACGAGATCGACGCGCTGAGCGCCCGCTTGCGGCTGTTTTCGCGCGGGCGGTTCAATCTGCTGGCGTTTCACGATCGCGATCATGGCGATGGCTCGGCGCGGCCCTTGCGCGCGCAAGCCGAAGCGCTGCTGCACGAGGCCGGGCTGGCCAGTGGCGGCGCGATCCGCATCCTGACAATGCCGCGCGTGCTGGGTTTCGCATTCAACCCGCTGACTTTGTGGTTTTGCCACGATCGCGCGGGCGCGCTGAGCGCGATCATCTATGAAGTGAACAACACTTTTGGCGAACGGCACAGCTATCTGCTGCCCGCCGTACCCGGACCGGGCGGCGATATTGCGCAAAGCGCGCCAAAGCGGTTCCATGTCTCGCCGTTCCTGCCGATGGCCATGCAATACCGCTTTCGAGTGGCACCGCCCGGCGCCGGGCTCGCGGTTGCGATCACCGCCAGCGATGCGTCGGGCCCGGTGCTGTTTGCCGCGCATCGCGCCAGTCGGCATGAACTGAGCGATGCCGCGCTCGCGCGCGCGCTCGTCACGCATCCGCTGATGACGCTCAAAGTTGTCGCCGGGATCGGCTGGGAAGCGCTGCTGCTGTGGCTCAAGCGCGTGCCGGTGCATTACCATCCGGGCGTGGCGCCGGCCGGCCCGGTAACGTTTTCCGAACCCCTGACTTTTTCCGAAACAAGTGCGGAGGCAATCGTTCCGTGAGTAGATCAGCATCGCTGTCGCGCGACACCATGCCGCGCACCCGACGTGCGGGCGCGGTCATGCGCACCGTGCAACGCTGGCTGGCGCATCTGCACAATGGCAGCGTGACCCTGGTGCTGCCCGACGGTCAGACGATCGAGCACAAAGGCACCGAGCCCGGCCCGCAAGCCCAGCTGACGCTGCATTGCTGGCGCCCGTTGCGCCGCATGCTGTGGCGCGGCGACCTGGGCTTTGCCGAAGGCTATATCGCGGGCGAATGGTCGAGCGCCGACCTCGTGCGGCTGATCGCGCTCGGCGCGGCCAATCTGTCGCGGCTCGATGCCGAAATCGATGGCAGCCTGCCGGTGCGCCTGCTGCGCCGCATGGCGCATATGCTGCGCGGCAATTCGCTCAAGGGAAGCCGGCGCAACATCGCGTTTCACTATGATCTCGGCAACGATTTCTACCGCCCCTGGCTCGACCAAAGCATGACGTATTCATCGGCGGTGGAATTCGCGCAAGGCCAGACGCTCGAAGCCGCGCAGGCGCACAAGCTCGATCGCATCGCCGAACTGCTGGCGCTGGAACCGGAGGCGCGCGTGCTCGAAATCGGCTGCGGCTGGGGCGCGCTGGCGATCCATCTGGCGCGGCGCGGCGCAAAGGTCACCGGGATCACGCTGTCGCAGGAACAACTGGCGCTTGCGCGCGACCGGGTTGCGCACGGCAACCTGTCCGACCGGATCGACCTTCAGCTGATCGACTATCGCAAAGTCGGTGGCAGTTACGACCGGATCGTGTCGATCGAAATGCTCGAAGCGGTCGGCGAAGCCTGGTGGCCGACCTATTTCGCGCAGATTCACGACCGGCTGGCGCCCGGCGGCCGCGCGGTGATCCAGGTCATCACCATCGCCGAAGAGCGCTTCGCGCAATACCGGCAGGCGCCCGACTTTATCCAGCACTACATCTTTCCCGGCGGCATGCTGCCGACGCGCACGATTGTGCAGGAGCAGGCGCGGCAAGCCGGGCTTGCGCTCGCGCATCAGGAACAGTTCGCCCCCGCCTATGCCGCAACGCTCGCAGAATGGCGCCGCCGGTTCGAGACGGCGCGCGACACGATGCTGAATGGCGGGTTCGACGACCGGTTCTGCCGGATGTGGACTTATTACCTCAGCTATTGCGAGGCGGGCTTCACCACCGGCCAGATCAATGTCGGCCTGTATGTGTTTGAGAAGGCTGGGTGATTACGCCGATTACCCCACCTCCCCCCGTTCGTGCCGAGCTTGTCGAAGCAGGCGCGCGCGTGCTTCGACAGGCTCAGCACGAACGGATCTTGGGGGGTCAGCGCGCCGGATGCGCGGCGCGCCACGCCTTCACCGCCGCCAGCGTCTTTGTGACATGGCCATCGGGGCTGAGCGCGCTGTAGGCGAAAATGATCCGGCCATCGGGTGCGATCACGAAGCTGGTGCGATCGGACATCGACAGGATCGGCAGCTTGACTTTGTAGGCATCGATGATTGCGCTGCTGGCCACGCCGACGGCAAATTTGTTGCGGCATTCGGTGACCGAGAACTTGCTCAATTTGTCGATCGGATCGTGCGCGAGCCCGATCACCGTGGCGCCGGCGGCGGCAAATTGTGCGGTCGCGTCGGAAAACTCGTGCGCCTCGATGGTGCAGCCGCTGGTGAACGCGGCGGGGAAGAAATAGAGCACCACCGGGCCTTTTTTGAGCGCATCGGCGAGGTGGAATTCGAACGGCTTGCCCGCGATCACCGCAGGCGTGGTGACCGGCGGCGCGCTCGCGCCGACCGGCAGTGCGGCAAACACGGGGGTGGCCGCAACCGTCACCGAAGCGAGTGCGACAAGCGGAGCAATCTGGCGAAACGACAGCGACATCGGTTGTCTCCTTTGATGCGCTCATAAGCGCAGCAATGCCCGCGTGATGCAAGCTGTCCGTGCGGGCGAGCTAGTCAAACAAATCGCGTTTGCCTCCGCCGGCCCAGCGCACGGCGGTGCGATCGACCACCAGCGGGCCGTGCCAGGTGCGACACAGCGCAAATGCGCTCTCGGGCTCACCGCCGGTCCACTGCGACCACTGGGCCGGCGCCAGCAGCACCGGCATGCGATCGTGCACTTCGGCCATTTGCGGCGAGGCATCGACCATGACCATCGCATAGACATCGCCCCATGCATCGGTTGGCCGCCACAGCCCCGCAACTGCAAACGGCGTGTCGCCGGGCAGCGCATACCAGGTGCGCGTCATGCGCCCCGCCGTGCCTTCGGCTTCGGCCCAGGCACTCGCCGGGATCAGGCAGCGGCGCGCGGCAAAGCTTGCGCGCCAGAACGCGCTGTGAAGCTTGTCGTCGCGCGCATTGGTGACCGGCTTGGGCTTGAGCGGCTGGCCCTGCCGCCCTTTGAGCACCAGCGGAAACCCCCAGGTCATCGTTCGCGCAACACCTTCGGCAACCACCAGCCCGGGGTAGCCGGGATAGACTTCGTCGCCGCGATTGCTGTCGGGCCCGGCCACGGCGTCGAACAGTTGCGCGATTGCGGCAGTGCCCGCGTGAAGGCGATAGAGATTGCACATGGCGCGTGCAGCCTATCGCCTCGCGCCTTGCCGCGTCAAACCGCCGGTTGCTGCTGGGTGACGCAATGGATGTTGCCGCCGCCGAGCAGGATTTCGCGCGAAGGCAGCATGATCACTTCGCGGCCCGGGAACAGCCGGCGGAGCACCGCTTCGGCTGCCGCATCGGTCGGCACGTCGAACGCGGGCGCGATCACTGCGCCGTTGACGATCAGGAAATTGACATAGCTCGCCGCCAGCCGGTCGCCCGCGGCCGAAGACAGCGCAGGATTGGTGCGGTCGAGCCCGCCGGCTTCGTCGGCGGTGAGAAACAGTGGCGTGGGCATCGGCATGCGTTCGACGCGCAAGGCGCGGCCTTTGGCGTCGCGCGCCGCAAGCAGCCGCGCCTCGGCCTCGCGCGAGACGGCATGGTGCGGGTCGGCCGGATCGTCGCACCACGACAGCAGCACCACGCCGGGGGCGACGAAGCAGGCGAGATTGTCGATATGCCCGCCGGTGATATCGTCGGGCACGCCCTGGCCCAGCCAGATCACGGTGTCGATGCCGAGATGATCGCCAAGGATCGCCTCGACGTCGGCGCGGCCAAGATCGGGGTTGCGGTTGGGATTGAGCAGGCAGTCTTCGGTGGTGATCACCGTGCCCTCGCCATCGACATGGATCGCGCCGCCTTCGGTTACAAGCGGCGCACGAAAGCGCCGCGCGCGTTCAATCGCGCACATCTTGGCGGCCACCGCATCGTCGGCGTCCCACGGGAAATAGAGCCCGTCGGACAAGCCACCCCAGCCATTGAAGCGCCAATCCACGCCGCCAAGATTGCCTTGCCCGTCGGTCACGAAGGTCGTGCCGGTGTCGCGCAGCCAGGCATCGTTGGTGGTCATCTCGATCACGCGCACGGCAGGGTCGAGCTGTGCCAGCGCATTGGCCCATTGCCCCGCCGAAACCAGCATGGTCACCGGTTCGAAGCGGGCGATCGTGTTGGCGAGGCGCGCAAACGCGGCTTGCGCCGGCTTGCCGCCCAGCCGCCAGGTATCGGGGCGTTCGGGCCACGCCATCCACACCCCGGCCTGCGGTTCCCATTCGGCGGGCATGCGAAATCCTGCGCTGCGCGGGGTCATTGTCACACTCCTGCGGCGTGGCGGTGGGCGCCATCGAAAGTCAGCAACGCACCATAGAGATCGGGGCGCCGGTCGCGAAACGTGCCCCAATAGGCGCGGTGGCTGGCGATCGCGTCGAGATCGAATTGCGCGGTCAGCACGCCTTCGTCGAAGCGTCCGGCATCGGCCAGCTTGTCGCCGGTCTGGTCGGCAATGAACGAGTGGCCGAAAAAGGTCATTTCGGTGCCTTCTTCGCCCGCTTCGAGCCCGATCCGGTTCGATGCGACCAGCGGCATGACATTGGCGCCGGCCTGGCCCTGCATCGTGCGCTGCCAGTGGCCCGAACAATCGTGATCGGGCAGGCTCGGCTCGGTGCCGATCGCGGTCGGAAACAGCAGCACTTCGGCGCCCATCAGCGCCATCGCGCGGTGCGTTTCGGGAAACCACTGGTCCCAGCAGATGCCCACGCCGATCGTGGCATGCGCGGTGTGCCAGACGCGAAAGCCGGTGTCGCCGGGCGAGAAATAGAACTTTTCCGAATAACCCGGCGCATCGGGAATGTGCGACTTGCGATACGTGCCAAGCAGCGCGCCATCGGCATCGGCAATGGCGATCGAATTGAAGAAATTCTGGCCTGCGCGTTCGAACACCGAAATCGGCAGCACCACGCCGAGCTCGCGCGCGACCGCCTGGAAATGGCGCACCGCCGGGTTCTGCGCGATCGGCACCGCAAGATCGAGGAAGCGGCTCAGCCGGTCCTGGCAGAAATAGGGCGTTTCAAACAGTTCGGGCAGCAGGATGATCTGCGCGCCTTTGGCCGCCGCCTCGCGCACCAACGCTTCGGCGCGCGCCAGATTGGCAGCGTGATCCCATGAACAGGCCATTTGCGTGGCCGCAAGCGTGACTGGACGCATTGATCAACTCCCTGAACTATGAATGG
>CAITOD010000049.1 GCA_903893935.1 uncultured Sphingomonadales bacterium | reverse complement strand
CGATCGCCTTGCCTTTATCGCCCCGCTCGCGCTCGTGCCAGCGCTGATCGGCTGCCATTCGGCGGCCGCGCCCGAACCACTGTCACCCGCCGCGCTGGCCGCTGTGGTCGCCGACCCGGGCGATGCGCCGCGCGAAGACCTCGCACGGCGCATCGACGCGCTGTTTGCCGCGCCCGAGGCGGGCGAGACCCGCGCGCTGCTGGTGTGGCACGATGGCAAGCTGATCGCCGAACGCTATGGCCCGGGTTACGATCGCAGCACGCGGTTTATCAGCTGGTCGATGGCCAAATCGGTGACCGGGGTGCTGATCGGCATGCTGGTGTCCGACGGGCGGCTGCGGCTCGACGATCCGGTGCCGATCGCGCTGTGGCAGCGCCCGGGCGACCCGCGCGGCGAGATCACGTTGCGCCAGCTGCTGCAGATGCGTTCGGGCCTGCGCCATGTCGAAGCGGGCGATCCGCCATATCAGTCCGACGAAGTGCGCATGCTGTTTCTCGACGGGCGCGACGACATGGCGCGCTATGCCGAAGCGCAGCCGCTGCAATACGACGCCGGGCACAAATGGGTCTATTCGACCAACACCAGCGTGATCCTCGCCGATCTGGCCGCGCGCGTGCTGGCCCCCAATGGCAGCCCCGACATACGCCGGCGCGCGGTGCTCGATTATCTGCGCACGCGGCTGTTCGATCCGGTCGGCATGAAATCGGCAGTGCCCGAATTCGATGCGGCGGGCACGATGGTCGGCGGCAGCGCGATCCATGCCACCGCGCGCGACTGGGGCCGTTTCGGCGAATTCCTGCGCCACCGCGGCGAAGCGGCCGGGGTGCAGCTGGTGCCGCGTCAGTGGATCGATTTCATGACCACGCCAAGTCCGCGTGAAGCGCAATACGGCGCGCAGATCTGGCTCAACCGCCAGCCGACCAGCGGCACGCCTTCGCTGTTTCCCGATCGCGGCCCGGCCGACTTGTTTGCTTGCGAAGGCCACCTGGGCCAATACGTGCTGGTGTCGCCATCGCGCCGGCTGGTAGTGGTGCGGCTGGGCATGACACCCGAAGACCAGTTGGACAAAGTGACGCCCCGGCTGGGCGAGATTGTCGCGCTGTTCCGCTAACTTTTGGGAGCACCCTGCGCCAGCAGCGCAGGGCTTTCCGCCAGCAAGTCCGACGCGCCCAGCATGTCGTCATCAACATGGCCCTCGGGATCGGGGTGGATCAGGATTTCGGTGTCGGGGAATTCGCGCGCGAGCGAGTCCTCGATTTCGTCCATCACGTGATGCGCGTCGGTCACCGTCATCGAGCCATCAACCCACACATGGAACTGCACGAAATCGCGGTTGCCGCTGGTGCGCGTGCGCAAGTCGTGGATGCCTTTGAGCGCGGGGTGGCGCGCGGCGACCGCGAGAAACCGCTCGCGCTTTTCGATCGGCCATTCCTGATCCATCAGCTGCTCGATCGCGTCCTGCGCCGCACCCCACGCGCCCCAGCCGAGCCAGCCGGCGATGGCCAGCGCGAACCACGCATCGGCGCCTGCCACATGACCCCAGCGGCCCAGCGCAAGCGCTGCGATCACGCGCAATTGAGCACCAGATCGGCGCGATAGTGGATATTGTCGGTACCGATCGCGAGGCTTTGCGTGCGACGCAGCACGTAAGACTGATACATGACCAGCGCCAGCGTCGCGGCAATCGCGATCAGCGAAACCACGATCCCGTCGCCCGCATCGGCGACCGTGGCCGGCATGAACACTTGCCCGCCGGCGCGCACGGCAAGGCCGATCGCCGACAGCGAAATCAGCACGACCTGGAACATCGCTGCCAGCGCTTCGGCTTTGCCATGGCCAAAGCGGTGGTTGTCGTCATCAGGGATCGCCGCGATCCACACCCCGAGCAGCGTCATCAGGCTGGCCACCAGATCGAGCGCGGTGTCGGCGAGGCTGCCGAGCATCGCCAGCGACCCGGTCGAGAGCACCGCCCAGCCTTTGAGCCCGAACAGCAACGTCGCCACCGCGATCGAAGCGAATGCGGCGCGACGGTTCAGCGCGCTCTTTTCGGAAGTTGGAATCATCGCGGTCATCGCGCCTGCGTTTACGGGTAGAGCAGGGTGCTGGTCCAGCCTTGATCGCCGATCCGCTCGAACCGGCGGCGCTCGTGCAGGCGATGCGCGCGGTCGCACCAGAATTCGATTGCCATCGGCTGCACGCGATACCCCGACCAATGCACCGGCCGCGGCACATTGCCATCCGGGTAGCTGGCGCGCAGCGCCGCGACACGGTCGAGATAGGTCTGTCGGCTGTCGAGCGGGCGCGACTGGTCCGATGCGGCCGAGCCAAGCCGCGATTCGGGGTGGCGGCTGGCGAAATAGGCATCGGCTTCGGCCGGGGTCACTTCGCGGATCGGCCCTTCGATGCGCACTTGCCGGTGCAGGCTTTTCCAGTGGAACAGCAGCGCGACATGGGGGTTGGCCGCCAGCTCGCCGCCCTTGCGGCTGTGGAAATTGGTGTAGAACACAAAGCCATCGGGCCCGTGACCTTTGAGCAGCACCATTCGTACCGAAGGGTGCCCTTCGGGCGTGGCGGTTGCCAGCGCCATCGCGTTGGGGTCGTTGGGTTCGCTTGCGCGCGCTTCGGCAAACCAGGTTTCGAACAGGGCAAACGGGTCGCCATCGGGGATCGTATCGGCAAGCATGAACGCGTCGGACATCGCAAGGGTTCCAATGGAGCTGGGAGAAGTGTCCTAGCCCGACAGCGCGCGCCTGCCCAGCAGACCTTGGGGCGAGCCCGACGAGAATTGCGCGTCTATTCCTTGCAGGAAGCCGGGTGCGGCCTTAGCTAACAACATTATGCCAGACCCTTATACCATTCTGGGCGTCAGCCGCAGCGCAAGCGAGCAGGACATCAAGGCGGCTTATCGCAAGCTGGCCAAAGAGCTGCATCCCGATCGCAACCAGGGCAAGCCCAACGCTGCCGAACGGTTTGGCGAAGTGACCAGCGCCTATGACTTGCTGTCGGACAAGGACAAGCGCGCGCAATATGATCGCGGCGAAATCGACGGCAGTGGCAATCCCACCGCGCCGTTCGGGTTTGGCGGCGGGGCAGGCGGCGGGCAGGGCGGATTTCGCCACGACGGCTTTGAAGGATTTTCGGCGCGCCCCGGTGATGGTGCGGGTCCCGATCTCGGCGATCTGTTCGAAGGGCTGTTCGGTGGGCGCGGCGGCGGCGCGGGCGGGTTCGGCGGGCGCCGGTCGGCCCCTCCGCGCGGCGCCAATGTCGCCTATCGGCTGCAAGTGCCGTTTGTCGATGCGGCAACGCGCGCGCCGCAGCGGATCACGCTGGCCGATGGCAAGACGATCGATCTCAAACTGCCTGCGGGCGTCGAAAGCGGCCAGCAGGTGCGGCTGGCGGGCAAAGGCGAGCCCGGCCCCGGCGGCCCGGGCGATGCCATGGTGACCATCGACGTCGCGCCGCATGCTTCATTTGAACGCGATGGCGACAATATCCGCGTCGATGTGCCGATCACGCTCGACGAGGCGCTAGGCGGGGCAAAGATCCGGGTCCCGACAGTCGATGGCGCGGTCATGCTGACGGTTGCCCCGGGCACCACCGGGGGCAAGACGCTGCGGCTGAAAGGCAAAGGCTTTTCGCGCAAGGATGGCGAACGCGGCGACCAGCTGGTCACGCTGCACATCGATCTGCCGGCAGACGATGCCGATCTGCGGCGCCGGCTCGAAGGCTGGCACGATACGCGCAACCCGCGCGCGCGGCTGGGCGTCTGAGCGATGCCGCCCGGTGACCGCGCGGCCACCGGGCCGGCACAGCAAGCGCCGGACAGGCTTGCCACTATCGGGGCCGAGCTGTTCGGTCCGCCAATCCCCGAAGGCCTGGTTGGCAGCCTGTCGCCCGAAGCGCGGCGGCAGCGGGCGTTGCGCTGGCGCGATCATCTCGACGAAGCGCGGCTGCGCATGCGTTCGCGCCGCCGCGTGGTGCGCGTGGCGCGCCGGTTGTGGGCCGGCATGGTCAACGACGGCACCATCCATGCGGGCAATTTCGCCTATATGATGCTCATTTCGCTGTTTCCGTTCTGCATCACCGCAGCCGCGCTGTTTTCGCTCGCGGGCCAGGCGAGCGAACGCGAGGCGGCGCTGCGCACCGTGCTTGCCACGCTGCCCCCCGATGTCGCCAGCGTGCTGGGGCCGGTGGCGCGCAAAGTGCTGGCCGCGCGGACGGGCTCGCTGCTGTGGATCGGCGGCGCAGTCGGACTGTGGACAGTCGGCAGCCTTGTCGAAACGATCCGCGATGTGCTGCGCCGCGCCTATGGCACCCGCGTCACCCGCGCCTATTGGCGGCGGCGGCTCGCGTCGACCGGGCTGATCATCGCATCGGTCGTGCTGATCCTGCTGGCAATCACCGCGCAAGTCACGATCGGCGCGATGCAGGAAACCGTGTTTGCGCTGGCGCCGCATCTCCACGGCTGGATCACCGGGCTGGCGCTGTCGCGGTTTGTGCCGGCCCCCCTTCTGTTCGGCGCGCTGTGGGTGCTGTTTGTCAGCCTGACGCCCAATGCCTATGCGGCGCGGCGCTATCCCAAATGGCCCGGCGCGCTGCTTGTGACCGCTTGGTGGCAAGCGATCACCATCCTGCTGCCCAAGTTCCTGCGCTATCTTTTCACCTACGATCTGACCTACGGCAGCATGGCCGGGGTGATGATCGCGCTTTTCTTTTTCTGGCTGGTCGGCTTAGGAATGGTGCTAGGAGCCGAATTGAACGCCGCGCTGGCCGAAACGCCGGAAGAGCGCGATGCGGTAAACGAGGCGGCGGATCGCGCCAGAAGCGCGCGATCGGCGTTGATTGATGAAAAGCGAACCGAGGGCGCATGACCGGATTGATGGAGGGTAAGCGCGGCCTGATCATGGGCCTCGCCAATGACAAATCGCTGGCGTGGGGGATTGCCAAGCGGTTGCACGAAGCGGGCGCGGAACTCGCGTTTTCGTACCAGGGCGAAGCTTTGGAAAAGCGGGTGCGCCCGCTGGCGGCGAGCCTCGGCAGCGATTTCCTGATCGAATGCGACGTGTCCGACATGGACGCGCTCGACACGACGTTTGCGACACTCGCGGAACGCTGGCCGACGATCGATTTCATCGTCCACGCGATCGGCTATTCGGACAAGACCCAGCTGCGCGGGCGCTATTACGACACCACGCTCGACAATTTTCTGCTGACGATGAACATTTCCGCCTACAGCCTCGTGGCAGTGACCAGGCGCGCGCTGCCGATGATGCCGCAGGGCGGATCGATCCTGACGCTCACCTATTACGGTGCCGAAAAGGTCGTGCCGCATTACAACGTGATGGGCGTCGCCAAAGCCGCGCTCGAGGCCAGCGTGCGCTATCTCGCCAACGATTGCGGCCCGGCGGGCGTGCGCGTCAACGCGATTTCAGCAGGCCCGATCAAGACGCTGGCAGCAAGCGGGATCGGCGATTTCCGTTATATCCTCAAGTGGAACGAGCTCAATTCGCCGCTGCGCCGCAATGTCACTATCGAGGATGTCGGCGGATCGGGGCTCTATTTCCTGTCCGATCTCGCCTCGGGCGTGACTGGCGAAGTGCACCATGTCGACGCCGGCTACCACACCATCGGCATGAAGCAGGAAGACGCCCCCGATATCGCGCTGGGGTAAGCGGGAAGCCGCAACCCCTCGTCTATCAAACACCCCACCTCCGTTCGTGCTGAGCTTGTCGAAGCACGAACGGGGGGTGGAGGATGATTACTGGTGCGCGGGCGCATCCGTATCGCTTGGCGGACGCGCCAGCGAACCCGGCGGGGGCACGGTTCCGGGTTGCGCGTCGCCGGCGGTGCGTTCCTTGGCGAGCCGCGCGTCGTATTCCTTTTCCAGCGATTCGACGCGCGCCTGCTCGGCCGCGGCATCGGTATCAACGGTTTGCAGCCGCTTTTCGCGTTCGGCTTCGATCAGCTTGCCGAAATGCACGTCGGTCGATTGCTTGCGTTCGGCATAGGCGTTGCTGATCAGCCGCTTGAGGCACCCGGTGGCGCCGCCCGAACCGACCGGCGAGCACGAATCCGCGCCGAATGCGCCGACCGTTTCGTAAGCCTTGACGCGCTCGGTCCACGCCTGGTTCGAAGTCTGGTTGGGATTGTCGCGCAAAGGCGCGGGGATGCGGAAGCGTTCGCCTTCATCCTTGCGCGCGCAGACCGTGATCTGCGTATCGGTCGAAGGCGGGCAGGGATCGTCGCCGAACACGATCAGCTGGTTGACTTTTTCATCGCCCGGCTCGGCCGCGAGCGCGCCATGCGGAATGGCCATGGCGCATGCGGCAAGAAAGATCAGGCGTTTCATCATGGCAACTCCAAAGGCAGTGCGGCTCATATAGGACGCTTCACCCTTGAACGGTAGCTGAAGTCGGAACCTTGGGCTCAATCAAAGTTGCGCCCGAATCAGATTTTTGCCGAAAGCCGGATCGCGGTGCGGCAGCCCAGCCGGATGGCGTGGAACAGCAGCGGATAAGCCGGCGCCTGCTCCGCCCCGGCGGCAAACGCGGCGTCGCGGTGCTCGCGCTCGTCATCGCGGAATTGCCGGATCACGTCGCTCAATTCGGGATCGCTGTCGCCCAGCGCGTCAAGCTGTTCGGTGTAATGCCGGTCGATCTCGGTTTCGATCGCGGCGGTGCAGGCCATCGCCGCCTCGGGCCCGATCAGCGCGGTCGCTGCCCCCAGCGCAAAGCCCGCGGCCGACCACAGCGGTTGCAGCAGCGTCGGGCGCACGCCGCGTTCGGCCATGATCGCATCAAACCGCACGCGATGCGCCTCTTCCTGCTGCGCCATGCGGCCGATTTCGGCGGCATGCGGCGCGCGATCGCCCATCACCGCCAACTGCCCGGCATAGATCCGCGTGGCACCGAATTCGCCCGCCTGGTCGACCCGGATCATGGCACTGGTCTGCGACTGGTTCATACCTTTTGCCTCTGCCGCCCGATCAGCACGGCGATCAGCGCTGCCGCCCCCAGCGAACCCAAAGCGTTATAGCCTGCCATGCTGATCCCGAACAGCGTCCAGGCGGGCACATCGCAGCGCACGATCGGCGCATTCATGATCGCATCGAGCGGATCGCCCGAAAGATGCGTGGTCGAACACGTCGTGATGCCCTCCCACCAGTGATATTCGACGCCGGCGTGATAGAACCCGAGCAGACCGCTCGTCGCAATCGCCGCAACCGCCAGCCACACCAGCAGCCGCGCCGGGCGCACGCCGGGCACCACAAACGCCGCGAGCGCAAACACCAGCGCGGCGATATGTGCGTAGCGTTGCCACCAGCACATTTCGCATGGGCTCAGGCCAAAGCCGTATTGCGCGGTCAGCGCGGTGGCCATGGCGCCGGCCGGAACCAGCAAAGCCAGCAGCCGCGCAACACGGGGAACGGGGCGGGGAAGGGCAACCGCCATCACGCGCCTCAGTGCTTGCGCGCGGCGAGCGCCGCGGGGGTGGTGCGCCCGATCGTCTGCAAGGCATACCACAGCTGGAAGTCGTCGATATTCTTCGCCTTGAGCTGCTCGGGGGTCATTTTGTAACGCGGGTCTTCGTTCGCGTCCTTTTCGAGTTCCTTGTCATCCTTGATCTGGTTGACGAGGTGCCCGCGCAAATCGCTTTCACGATAAGATCGGGCCGCGCGCTTGCGCAGATCGGGGTCGGAAATCTGCGGCACGGCGATATCGGGCGTGATCCCGCCTTCCTGCACCGAACGGCCCGAGGGGGTGTAATAGCGCGCGGTGGTCAGCTTGAGCGCGGT
>CAITOD010000048.1 GCA_903893935.1 uncultured Sphingomonadales bacterium | reverse complement strand
TTTTCGGTGCTGCCGGCGCAGAATGCGACGGGCAACTGGGTCAAAGTGGTGCAGCGGGTGCCGGTGCGGATTGCCATCGACGGCACCAGCAACCGGCCGCTGATTGCGGGGCTAAGTTCCAACGTCACGATCTACACCGGCAAGGACTAGCGCGTGCCCGCCGACGTCGCGCCGCTGAAAGTCGCCAACCGTCCGCTGCTCTTGGTGGGCGTGATGGCGGCGATGATCATGCAGACGCTCGACACGACGATTGCCAATGTCGCGCTGCCGCACATGGCGGCCTCGCTCGGCGCCACGCGCGACACCATCACGTGGGTGCTGACGAGCTATGTACTCGCCTCTGCGGTGATGCTGCCGCTTGCCGGCTGGCTGGTCGATCGCGTCGGCATCCGCACCATGATGCTCGTTTCGGCCTGCCTGTTCACGGTTGCCTCGATGCTCTGCGGCGTGGCGCAAAGCCTTGAACAAATGGTGTTCTTTCGCGTGCTGCAAGGGCTCGCCGGCGCGTTCCTGGCCCCGCTTGCGCAGACCGTGATGCTCGACACCAGCACTGCGGCAGAACGCCCGAAAATGATGGCGATCTATACCCAGGGCGTGATGCTGGGGCCGATCTCGGGCCCGATCATCGGCGGCTATCTGACCGACAATTTCAACTGGCGCTGGGTGTTCTACGTCAACCTGCCGGTAGGCCTGCTGTGCTTCGCGCTGCTGTGGCTCTATATGCCCACGACGCCGCGGCGTGAACGGCGGATCGATTTGTTCGGCTGGCTGATGATCGCGATCGCGGTTTCGGCGCTGCAACTCGTGCTCGATCGCGGCGAAGATCGCGACTGGCTCGCTTCGGGCGAAATCGTCATCGAGGCGCTGGTGGCCGCTTCGTGCGCGTGGCTGGCGGTGGTGCACCTCGCCACCGCGCGCGCACCGCTGTTTCCCGCCGCCTTGTTCCGCGATCGCAATTTTACCGTCGGCCTGGTTTTCTTTGGGCTGATGGGGCTGGTGATGATGTCGGTGATGGCGCTGCTGCCCACGCTGCTGCAGCAGATCTATGGCTATAGCCCGATGCAGGCCGGCGTGCTGCTCGCGCCGCGCGGGGTGGGCATGCTGCTTTCGGTGACCGTGTTCGGCCGGTTCATGAACAAAGTCGATCCGCGTATTCTGCTGTCGATCGGGCTTGCGCTGATGGCACTGTCGCTCTGGCTGATGGCGCACTGGTCGATCGACATGCCGCGTCTGCCGATTGTCGCCAGCGGGCTGATCCAGGGCGTCGGCTTGAGCTTTTCGTTCATGCCGGTCAACATGATCGCGTTTGCGACGCTGAGCCCGCGCTTTCGCACCGACGCCTCGGGCCTGACCAACCTCATGCGCAATCTCGGCTCGTCGATCGGCATCGCCGGCGCCTCGGTGCTGCTCGCGCGCAATGTCCAGGTCAACCACGCCGAAATCGGCAGCCATCTGACGCCTGTACTGCTGCCCTTCGCCGGCGACATGCACGGCACATTCGCACCGCTGAGCGGCGCCGTGCTTGGCGTGATCGACGCGATGGTCAACCAGCAGGCGGCGATGATCGGCTATCTCGACGATTTCCTCGCCATGTGCCTCGGCTGCATGGCCGCCATCCCGCTGCTGCTGTTCGTCAGGATCGGCCCGCAGACCCCCACCGCCAACGCCGCCACAATCGCCGCCGAAAGCGCGCACTAGCTTGACGCATCCGCCCCCGGCGTGGCATGGCGCCCCCCTGTCCGGCGCAGCGCGCGCAAGCCCGGGCGGGTGTAGCTCAATGGCAGAGCAGAAGCTTCCCAAGCTTACGACGAGGGTTCGATTCCCTTCACCCGCTCCACCTGCTGTTCTGTTGGCACATTAATTGGACTGTAGAGCCCAACCACCCGGAACCCTCTGAGTCCTCTGTTACGCTGCGCAGCAAGCTGCTCCGCTGTGGGTTCGATTCCCTTGACCCGCTCCACATTAGGTCCGCGGACCACCGCCAGGCTGGACATTGGGATCGGGGCGCAAATCGGCCGGGAACTGGGCGAATACGTCGTTGACTTCGCGGAGCATCGTAGTGTGGTCGGTGCGCAGTTTGGGTTCGGGTGCCGAGGCGCTTTCGTCGGCAATCGACTGGGCCTGGGCGATCACGGTTTTCAGCAGATGCTCGACATGCGCGCGGAACGGGGCGGGTTCGGCGGCGACGGCGCTGCGCAAGGCGTCGGTTGCTTCGTGAAATTCCTGATTTTCGTGCGGCAGCCGGTTGAAGGTCTTGCGGTTGATCTGGCGCGCGAAATCGTTGGTGACTTGCATCATCAGCCGCAGCGCCACTTTGACATCGCCGGGCGATTTCAACGGCGCGGCTGTGGCGGGCATCACGGCCAGCGCGAGGGGTAAGGCGAGAGCGGCGGACCAGCGGCGCAGTTGTGCAGAATTCATCGGGAGTTCCTGCGCGAGGGTCTAGCTGGGGGTGACATGCAACACGCCTCGCATCGTGTCGGCATGACCGGGTGTCGAACAGAAAAACGGATAATCGCCCGGTGCCGGGGCGATGAACCGGATGGTGGTGGTTTCGCCCTTGGCAATGCGCGGCGAGGCGGAAATCACCCGCGCATCGCCTGGCGCAATAAAGCTTTTGTCTTCATCGGTGCTGCTCGCCGCAAGCTGGTTGCTCTGCGCCAGCAGCGCCGGCATCGCGTCTTTGGCGGCGACCACGAAATCATGTTTCTGGCTGATGATGCGGCCGGCATGATGGAATGTGACCACCACCATCGCGCCCGCCGGCACACTGAGCCGATCGGGCTTGAACGCCAGAAAATCGCCATCGGACGTAACTGTCAGATGGAATTCCGGGCGCGGCTTGTGGCTGGCGCAGCCGGTCAGCGCAAGCATGACGCCCAGACCGATCCCGCCGCACAATCCTGGCCAGCCGCGCATGGTCGATCCTTGCAACAGGGGTTTTGCGGCCACGGGTGATGCCCGTGTCGCTCCGCCGCTGGTTAGCACGAGCCTCGGCCGATCGAGCTTAATTTTTGTCGAGATTTGTCAAGAACTGTCAGCCCCGGCTGTTGCCGCGCAGCAAGTTCGGCCAAGCATGCGAGCGCGCACCTTTGCGCCATGCACCGAACCGGGAAAGCGATGTCGAACAGCGTGCTTCTTGTCGATGATGATGTCGAGCTTGCCCAGATGCTCGCGGAATACCTGGCCGGCGAGGGGTTTGCCGTGGCGTGCGCGCACGACGGGCGCGAGGCGGTGGCGCAGATCGAAAGTGAGCGGTTCGAGCTCGTGGTGCTCGATCTGATGCTGCCGGGGATGAACGGGTTCGAAGTGCTGGCGCGGCTGCGCAAGCAGGCGATGACCCCGGTGCTGATGCTGACCGCGCGCGGAGCCGATGAAGACCGGATTGCCGGACTCGATCTGGGCGCCGACGATTATCTGCCGAAACCGTTCAACCCGCGCGAACTGGTGGCGCGGATGCGCGCCATCCTGCGCCGGTTTGCCGCGAACGGCGACACGATGCCGCGCCGTTCGGCGATCGGCGCGCTGGAGATCGATCCATGCTCGTTCACCGCCTGGCTTGGCGGGCACGAAGTGGCGCTGACCGGCACCGAGTTTCGCCTGCTCGAACTTCTGGCCAACGATCCCGGACACGTGGTTTCGCGCGACACGCTGGCGATGCGCGTGCTCGGGCGCGCTCTCAGCCCGCTCGATCGCAGCATCGACACGCATGTCAGCAATATCCGCCGCAAGCTGGCCGAGACCGCGGCCGATCAGGTCGAGATCAAATCGGTGCGCGGCAAAGGCTATGTGCTGTCGATCCTGCGCGACGCGGCAGGCGCACCATGACCACGCTGTTCCGCCGCATTTTCCTGTGGTTCTGGGTGGCGATGCTGGCCATCACGCTCACCACCGGCGCGATCATCGTCGGCATCGCGTGGGAACGGTTTGCGCTGGTCGGGGGTTTCGACAGCCAGCAGACCGTGCAGTCCGCGCAGAATGCGCTGAGCCAGGGCGGCGAAAACGGCCTGCGCAACTGGTTGCGCGCACGCACCGCGCATGAAAACGGGATAGCGCTCTATGTGCTCGACCCGGCCGGGCACGATCTGCTCGGCCGCGATATTCCGCCAGTCATCCGTTTTGCGCCCCCGCCATGGGCAGGTGACGAGGCGCACGAACACCATGGCGGGCACCACCACGGCTTTATGGGGCGGCACAACCATGTGCTGGTTTCCGCGCAATTGGACGAACCCGGCCATGCGCCGTGGTGGCTGATCGCGGCGTGGGCGGGATCGACGCCGCTCGATGTGCTGGGCACGCCGCTGGTGTGGCTGGCAACGATCGCGCTCGCGGTGCTGCTCAGCAGCGCGCTGTGCTGGGTGCTGGCGCGCGGCATCAGCCGGCCGATCGTGGAATTGCAGGCGCACGCGCGCCAGTTTGCGCAAGGCCGCTTCGACCCGCTGATCGACGCGCATCTGACCGCGCGCCGCGACGAAATCGGCCAGCTGGCGGGCGAATTCAACCGGATGGCCACGCAGATCCAGGCGCAACTTGCGTCGAAGGAAATGCTGTTGCGCGACATATCGCACGAATTGCGCTCTCCGCTCACCCGGCTGCGCGTCGCGGTCGGTCTGGCGCAGGCCAAAGGCGAGAAGATCGATACCTATCTCGAAAGGATCGAGCGCGACATCGAGCGGCTCGACCGGCTGATCGATGACACACTGCGCTTTTCGATGGTCGCCACCCCCGGGCTGTCGCTGCCGGTCGAAACGATCGATCTGGTCGAACTGGTGCGCGAGGCGCTGCACGATGCCGAGATCGAAGCCGAGGCCAAGCGCCTGCAGCTGATCTGCCCGCAAGCCGGGCCGATCCCGGTGCCGCTCAACGAAGACCTGTTCTACCGCGCGGTCGACAACGTGTTGCGCAACGCCATCCGCCATTCGCCCGAGGGCGGCACGATCGCAATCCGCTTCGCCGTCGCTGCGGCGCAAGTCGCGCTGGAAATTTCCGACCAGGGCCCGGGCGTCCCGCCCGAAGAGTGCGAGCGCATTTTCGAGGCATTCTACCGTGTGAGCACCGCGCGCGAGCGGCAGACCGGCGGCGCAGGCCTGGGCCTCGCGCTCACCGCCCGCGTGGCCAAGCTGCACGGCGGAACGGTCGAGGCGCACAATGTCGCGCCGCACGGCCTGATGATCGTGATCACATTGCCGCTGGCCTGACGCGCCGCGCGTCCGGGTTTGAAAGGAAGGGTAAGACAATGAACTTGCGCAAATGGCACCGTTGGCTGGTGATTCTCACCGGCGTGTTCATGCTGTGGATCGCCGCGACGGGTTTCGTCGGGCAAGTGATGACGCTGGCAGGCGGTGAACACCACGATGGCCCGCCCCCGGCGGGGGCCGGGCAGCCGGGCGCGGGCAGACCCGAGCCGATGGGCGATGATGGTCCGCCACAGCCGGGCAAGCCGCATGGCCCGCCGCACGACTGGTATCATTTCATCATCGATCTGCATTCGGGCAATTTCTTCGGCCCGGCAGGCAAAGTGATCTCGTCGATCATGGGCGCCGCGCTGCTGTTCTTTTCGATATCGGGCATGTGGATGTATGTTGACATGTTCCGCAAACGCAAGACGATAGGTCGCTCGGGTATCTTCTGGGGTTAAGGGCGCTGACCGATCAGACTGACCATCGCCCGCCTGCGCCGATACGCGCAGCGGGCGAAGTGTTCGCGGTGGCGCTTGGCCTTGGCTTGACGTCGTTTGGCGGTCCGATCGCGCATATCGGCTATTTTGAACGGTGTTATGTCGCGCGGCGCAAATGGCTGAGCGGGGAGGAGTTTGCCGGTCTGGTCGCGCTGTGCCAGCTGGTGCCGGGGCCCACTTCGAGCCAGCTGGGCTATCTGATCGGGTTGCGGCGCGCGGGCTGGGGCGGAGCGCTGGCCGCGTGGGTGGGGTTTACGCTGCCTTCGGCCTTGCTGATGTTCGGTTTTGCGCTGCTCGCGCCCGCATTGTCGGGCCCACTCGCTGCGGCCTGCCTGCATGGGCTCAAGCTGGTGGCGGTGGTGATCGTCGCCCAGGCAGTGCTGGGAATGGCCCGGACATTGTGCCCCGACATCCGGCGGCGCGCGATCGCGGTGCTCTCGGGCGCCGCGCTGTTGCTGGTCGGCCGGCCGGATTTTCAGCTGCTCGCGCTGTCGGCCGGCGCGGTGCTGGGCACAATCGCGTGCCGCAACCTGCCGGCCCAAAGCCATGCGCCCGCGCTGCCGATCGGGCCACGGACAGGCGCGGTCGTTCTGGCCGTGTTTCTCGCGCTGCTGGCGATCGAGCCATCGGGGCATGGCCTCGCCGCGCTGGCGGCGGTGTTCTACCGGTCGGGCGCGCTGGTGTTCGGCGGGGGCCATGTCATGCTGCCTTTGTTGCAGGCGCGGCTGGTGCCGGCAGGCTGGCTGACCGACAGTACGTTTCTGGCTGGCTATGGCGCGGCGCAGGCGATGCCGGGGCCGTTGTTTGCATTTGCCGCCTATCTCGGTGCCACGATCGCACCGCCGCACGCGGGTCTTGCCGGCCAGGCGCTGTGGTCGGCGACAGCAACGGTTGCGATCTTCCTGCCAGGCCTGCTGATCGCGCCGGCCGCCCTGTCGGTGTGGCAGC
The DNA here is from genome assembly GCA_903893935.1 of uncultured Sphingomonadales bacterium. Lineage (GTDB taxonomy): Bacteria > Pseudomonadota > Alphaproteobacteria > Sphingomonadales > Sphingomonadaceae > Novosphingobium. The sequence continues at coordinate 10,523 of CAITOD010000048.1, read as the reverse complement.
AGGTCAGCCACCACGCGGCGGCACGCGGGGCGCTCGCCGGGATCAACGCAGCGGTGGTCGGAATTCTGGGCGCCGCGTTTTGCAACCCGGTGTGGACAGGAGCAATCCGCGTGCCGACCGATCCCGGGATTGCGGCGATCGGGCTCCTGCTCATGCTGCAATGGCGCATACCGCCGGCAGGACTGGTCGCGCTGTGTCTGGCCGCTGCGCTCGCGCAATCGCGGCTCGGGCTCGCCTGACGTCAAAACACCCCGTGGTCGCCGCGTTCGACCCGCGTCGCGCCGTCCAGCACCGCGCGGTAATAGTCGAACAGCGTCTGCGTGCCCGTCGCAGGCGTCGCGGCGGCATCGTAGCGCCCGGTAGCAGGATCGAGCAGCAGCATCGATTCGGTGGCGTAATAGCGGCCGATCCGCGCCAGCTCGGCCTTGGCGGCAAGCGGCGGCACGATCCGCCCCAGCAGGCCAAGGCCCCCGGCAATACCGTCGAGCATCGCCACCGGCACCGACTTGAACCGCGCCGGGCGCCCCAGCATTGCAAACAGCGCTTCGCCCTGCTGGCGCGGTGTGATCGCCTCGCCCGGCCCGCCGATCGGCAACACGCGGTTCCAGCGGCTGTCGTCGGCCAGGCAATCGGCGAGAAATTCGGCCAGGTCATCATCGCTGACCGGCTTGCATGCGGTAAGCGTGCCGTCGCCGAAAATCAGGAACGGTCGCCCTTTGCGCACGCGATCGATCTGACCCGACAGCGATTTGAAAAACGCGGTCGGCCGCACGATCGAATAGCGCAGGCCCGATGCCATCAGCGCCGCCTCGAACGCCAGCTTGGCGTGCTGAAACGCAAGCAACGGCTTTTGCACGCAGATGGCCGACAGCAGCACGAAATGCGCAACGCCCGCGCCGCGCGCCGCTTCGAGCACGTTGAGCTGTGCGCGATGATCGATCGCCCAGGCATCGTGCGGCACCCCGGTGCGCGAGGCCATGCACGAGACCACCGCGTCGAAATGCTCGCGCGCAAAGCCATCGCGAGCGAGTGCGACCGGGTCGGTCACATCGACTTGCCGAAGCGCTGCCCCGGCGAGAGCTGCGGGCAGCGTCGCCGCATCGACACCCGGACGCGTGAAAGCGACCACCGCATGCCCGCGCCCGACCAGCGCCGCGACAGTCGCGCGACCGATCGTGCCGGTGGCGCCAAACACCGCAATCCGCTGCGCGGCGACTTGCGTTGGCAAAACTTGCGGACCCGTCACGCGATTTCCAAGCTCCGGGCGAAGCCTGCGCCCATCGATGCATACGTTATGACTGTCCAGATTTCCGGAACAAGCCCGATCTGGCTGCGCCGTGATACGTATGGCCCTTTCGTGCTATTGGCACGATCGCTGCGCTTATGCTTGAACCGAAGCGTTGAGGAGTGTGAACGGCGGCACGAAGGTTGTCGCGATCACAAATCTCTTGGATAAATCAAGCGTAACCAATATTGGACAGATGGTCCTCGCGGGTTGATAATGCGAGGCTCGGCAAGACGTCCGCAGTGGAGAGATAGAGATGACGCAATCTGGATCGAAGGCTCGGTTTGGCCAACTGGTATTGTGCCTGGCCGCATCGTCGCTGGCGCTGGCCGCCTGCGCCAAAAAGAGCGATTCGGCGGACACCGCCGACACTGCACCGGCGGCCGCCAATGGCGCCGGCGGGGCGCAGAGCGCCGACAACGCGGCGGCCCCTGCTGCCTCCGCGCCGGCGGCTGCCAAAGTTGCGGCCGACAATGTCGATACGATCAGCGGCGCCAAGTTCGCGAGCTTCACCGGCGATGCCGACAAGGGCAAGGCCGACTTCGTTACCTGCACGACCTGCCACGCCATCGAAGCCGGCGTGAACAAGATCGGGCCCTCGCTGCATGGCGTGGTCGGTCGCCCGGCCGGTTCGATCGCGGGCTTTGCCTATTCGACCGCCAACAAGACCAGCGGCATCACCTGGACGCCCGAAAAGCTGTTCCAGTATCTGGAAAATCCGCAGCGCGTCGTACCGGGCACCAAAATGAGCTTCCCCGGCTGGTCCGATCCGCAAAAGCGCGCCGACGTGATCGCCTATCTCAAAGCCAACAGCTGATTGAAATGACCCCCGGCGGCGCCACCGCCGGGGGTTACTTTATGTGGCGCGCCCGTTGCGCCAGATCGGCAAGGTGGATCGGAAACGACAGCATGAGCGGCAGTGCCACCATGCGCCAGTCGAGCCCGGTCAAGGCCGCGCGCAAGGCGAGCAGCATCAGCGCGCCGGGGACAAGGCACAACAAGGCCTTGGCCAGGGGCCACTTCCCCCGCACCACCAGCCAGCACAGTTCGAGCCCGATCACTGCCAGCACAATGTCGATGGCATGGCCGCTGGCGTAGAGCCATGCGGCAAAGGTGCGGGGCGTTTGGAAGTTCAGTGGAACGGCCCGTTCAGGTGCACGATCGTCATGTTGAGATAGCCCGCAAACGTGACCCACAGCAGATAGGGCACCAGCAGCGCAGCCCCGGTCATCGAGCGGCGCCAGATCATCACGATCAGCGCGGCGACCGACAGCCACAGCGCCAATGCCTCAACCATTGCCCAGTCGGGCCGGTGGAGCTGAAAAAACAGCATGCTCCACGCCAGGTTGAGAAAGCCGTTGAGTGCGAACAGGCCGATCAGCCACTCGCGTTCGCGCCAGGTCGGCGCGGCCAGCCAGCCGGTGCCCGCGGCAATCGCGCTGATCGCATAGATCGCCATCCAGCCCACGCCATAGGCCGGATCGGGCGGCGCCCAGCGCGGTTTGATCAGGCTGTGATACCATGGCCCGATCTCGGCGATGGTCGCCCCGGTTGCCGCGACGAACATGGCCGCGACCAGCGCAATCATCATCGGAAACAGCCAGACGCGGTTCACCGGACGGCACCTGCGGTCTGCAACAGATGGCGCATATCCTTGATGAAAATGCGCAAATAGGCCAGCGGATGGGCGTAGACGAGGCGCTTGTTCATATAGGCCGGCCAGATCATGGTCTGCACGTCGCGATCCTCGCACATCGTGACAAAGCGTTCGCGCCGCCGGTCGTTGCGATACCAAAAATGTTGCATGATTCCAAGCACCCAGAACACCTGGCCGTGCGCGCGCATGAAGCGGCGACGGGCCTGGCGCAGCGCGCGGGGGTTGCCGGTGACGAGGCACGCCGATACCGCGCGCGCGGCTTCCTGCCCCGCGACCATCGCGTAATAGATACCTTCGCCCGAAGCGGGTGCGACCACGCCTGCGGCATCCCCGGTGACCAGCACGTCGCGGCCGTTGTCCCACTTGCGCAACGGGCGCAGCGGGATCGGCGCGCCTTCGCGGCGGATCGTCTCGCACGCGCCGAGGCCCTCGCGCGCGCGCAAGCGGCCGACCGCGCCGCGCAAGCCAAAGCCCTTTTGCGCGCTGCCCACGCCGACACTCGCGGTATCGCCATGCGGAAACACCCAGGCGTAAAAATCGGGCGACAGCGCCGCCTGATAGAACACGTCGCACCGGCGCCGGTCAAAACCGGCCGCGCCGGGTGCCGGCGAACGGATGATCTCGTGATAGGCAAACACGCAAGGCATGCGTTCGGCATCGGCAAACGTGGCGCGCGCAACTTGCGAGCGCGCGCCATCCGCGCCGATCACGCAGCGCGCGGCAACGCGATGTTCGGTGTGATCGTCAAGCGCGGTATAGACCACAATGGCCCCGCCGGCGGCGTCGCGTTCGATCCGGTCGAACCGGCCGGTGCGCCGCTCCGCGCCCAGGCTCGCGGCGCGCTCGCGCAGCCATTCGTCGAAAGTGTCGCGATCGACCATGCCGACAAAGCCCCGGCCGCCATGGCGATCGACCGGCATGTCGACCGCGTTGTCCGACGGCCCGATCATGCGCGCGGCGGTCACCCGGCCGACGATCAGGTGATCGGGGATCGCAAAGTCGCGGATCAGCCGTGGCGGGATGGCGCCGCCGCACGGCTTGATCCGCCCGGCGCGGTCGAGCAGCAGCACGCGGTGCCCGGCGCGCGCGAGATCGGTCGCCGCGGTGGCGCCGGCCGGCCCGCCGCCCACCACCACACAATCGTAGGCACCGCTCATGCGATCGAGGCGCGCGAGGCGGCGCGCGCCGATGTGCCGTGAAGCGCAAGCGAGGCGGCGAGCAGGAACATCCCCGCCTGCACGCCGAACACGATCATGAACGTCTGCGCGGTCGAGCCGATCAGCGCGCGCCCGAGATCAAGCCCGACTGCGCCGGTGAGCCCGCCGAGCGCAAACGCGATCGCTTGCGCGGCGCCCCACACGCCCATGCGCATGCCTTCGCGCTGGCCGCCATCGGCGCCGGCGAGCCCCATCATCGCGCCGATCGCGGCCACGGCAAACACCCCGTTGCCCAGCCCCAGCATGGCAACATTTGCTGCAAGCGGCCAGCCCGGCCCCACGCGCGCGGCCAGAACCAGCCCGACCAGCGCGAGCGCCGAGCCCGTGCAACCGCCGACGATGCACAGCCGCATCGCTTCGGGCGTGCGCCGCGCGACTACGCTGCCGCCCACTCCGACGACGACCATCCCGGCGAGCACGCCCGCATGGAGCACGCCCGCGAGCTTGGTCGATTGCCCGGGGGTAAAGCCGAACAGCAGGCCGGCGAACGGTTCGAGAATCAATTCCTGCATCGAATAGGCAAACATCGACAGGAAGATGAACAGCGTGAACCGGCGGGCATCGGTCTGGGCCATCATCGCGCGCAATGCTGCAAGGAAATCGGGGCGGTCGGCGCGATCGGGCGCCGGTGCAGCGATGGCCGGACGCCCTTCGATCCCCCATACGCCGAGCATGGCGATCAGGAACGCCGCGCCGGCCACGCCGCTGACGACTTTGGCCAGCCGGGGAAGCGAATAAGGATCGATCAGCGCGCCCGCCACGCCCGCGGTCACCACGATCCCGGTAATCATCATGATCCAGGTCAGCGAGGCCGCCGCCGCGCGGCGCGCGGGTGCCACGCGCGTCGCCAGAAGTGCCAGCAGCGAGGTGCCCGCCGCACCGACCCCGCCGCCGATCATCGAGAACGCCGCAATCGCCAGCGGCAGGCCCCAGCCCGAGCGCGCGGCAAGCAGGCCCACCGCCGCAACCGCCGCGATCACGCCGAGCGCGAGCGTGGCCATGCCGAGGACGATCCACGGCGTGCGCCGCTGCCCGCGGTCCGAGCCGTGGCCCCACACCGGGCGCGTCAGCTGCACCGCATAATGCCATGCCACCAGCCCGGCGGGCAAAGCGGCGGGCAGCGCATATTCGACCACCATCACACGGTTGAGCAGCGACGTTGCCAGCATCACGATCGCACCGATCGCCGATTGCACCAGCCCGAGCCGGACAATCCCGAGCCATCCCAGCGGTTGCGCGCTCACAGCCCGGCCACTCCGCCGAGCCCGCACGCCGAGGCCAGCATGCCGAACACATAAAGCGTCGTGCCCGTCGCATTGTACCATGGCGCATGCGCGCGCGGATCGCGCAGCAGCCGGCGCATCAGCAGCAATTGACCGGCCACCAGCAGCGCGACCACATCGGCGACCAGATGATGCCCCCACGCCACCAGCAGCGCCAAGACCACGAATTGCGGCAGCGCCATCACCACGCAGGCAAGCCGCGCCGCGCGGTCAACCCCCAGGACCACCGGCAACGAGCGCAGGCCGGTGGCGCGGTCGCCCTCGACCGCCTTGAAATCGTTGAGCGTCATGATGCCGTGCGCGCCAAGACTGTAAAGCGCGAGCACGATCAGCACATGCGCCGGCGGCAGCGCGCCCGCCATCACGCTTGCACCGGTAAACCAGGTCAGCCCTTCATACGTCAGCGCAACCACCGCCGGGCCGCGGATGCCGCTGGTTTTGAACCGGAACGGCGGCGCGCTGTAACCCCACGCGCAGGCAAGACCGAGACACGTCGCGCCGAACACCCACGGACCCGCCACGCCCGCGACCAGCAATGAGAGCACGGTGCCGGTCATCGCGATCCACAGGCCCCAGCGCCCGGCAATGCGGCCCGAAGGGATTGGCCGGTTCGGCTCGTTGATCGCATCGACATGGCGATCGAACCAATCGTTGACCGCCTGGCTGGTGCCGCACACCAGCGGCCCGGTCAGCACGACACCGACGATCAGCAGCGGCCAGCGGTGCGCCAGCGGCACGCCCGACGACACCACCCCGCACAGGAAAGCCCACATCGGCGGGAACCACGTGACCGGCTTGAGCAGTTCGAGCACATCGCGCGGCGCGGGGCAGGGTACAGCGAGTCTGGAGACGCCGGTATAAGCCATGGGGGAAAGCTATGCCTGACACCCCCATGCGTCAAATCGAATTTACACTCGCGCGGTGCCACGCAGGCACAGCGCCGTTGCGGTCACCGTTCGCCCGAGGCCGGGCTGGCGAGCCCGTGCCGGTGCAGCTTGGAATAGAGGCTCTGGCGGCTGACCCCGAGAATTTCCGCCGCCGAAGCGCGGTTGTCCGAAGTATAGGCGAGTGCCGCCTCGATGCACAGCCGCTCGATCATGTCGGTGCTTTCGCGCACGATTTCCTTGAGCGACATGCGGCCGACCAGTTCGGTCAGCTGGTCGACCGAGCGCGGCGTGTCGCGCGCCGCGAGCGCTGCATCGCGCAACCGCCGCCCGACATTGCGGATGGTGAAGCCATAGCAATCCTTGCCATCCATCGCGGCGATCACGCCCGAGATTTCGATATCGTCCTGCGCGCCGGCCGAACCGCGCATGATCGTCGCGACATTGCGCACCGAGCCGTGTTCGCGCAACTGGGCGATAATCAGATCGAGATCGCGCCCCGGGCGGCCCAGCCACGCGCTCAGCCGCACGCCGATCACGCGATCGGTCGAAGGCATTTCCGCCAGTTCGACGAAAGCGGCGTTGGCGACCATGACTTTGAGATCGCGGTCGGCCAACACGAAAGCATCGGGCATGCGTTCGACCACATCGCCGAGTGTGGCATCGAACCGGCGCTCGCCGGCGCCCGCCACGACCGGTTCGATCCGCACGATCAGCATCGGCGTGCGCGATTGCCGGAACAGCCGCGCCGAAAATCGGGCTTCGCCACGGTGATCGGCCAGGCGCAGCACCAGCGGATCGAGATCGTCGGCGGCTTCGGCCGCGCCGAAATAGGCGATCAGATCATCGCGCTGATCGGGTGCGACAATGCCGCTCGCCAGATTGCCGACCAATGCACCTTCGCGCGCTTCGAGCAGGCGATGCGCCGCCGGGTTGGCTTCGCGGATGCGGCGGGTCTGGCCATCGACGATCAGCACCGGTTCGGATGCCATGTCGAACAGGATGCGATAGCGCGTCTCTGCCTGGCGCAAGCGGATGTAATCGCGTTCGAGCGACTGCTGGGTCTGGAGCAGGCGTTGCTGCATCGCGGCGGCGGTGCGCATGTCGCGACCGATCGCGACCAGCCGCTCGCAATCGCCCAGCGCCATCACAAGGTAGCGCACAGGCACATCGCCGCCAGCTGCAGGATGGTTGACCTGGCGCCAACGCGGCGGCGTGGCGCCTTTGGCAGCCTCGAGCATTTCGACCGCTTTGCCATGGCTTTCGGCCGTCATCGTATCGATCCACGATTCCCCGACCCAGTCGGAAAAGCCGTGGTTGGCAAGATCGCCCTGCGACACCGCGACATCAAGAATGATGCCGTCATGGCTTAAAATGAACGTCACATCGCCCACTGCGGCGAGCAAAGTGGCCGCCGCTTGCGCGGAAAGCTGCCCCGGCAGTGCATCGGGAGCCGTGAACACCGTGTTCCGGGACTGGGCGATACGCTGGCTCATCGATGAACGAGGCGCTCCAAACAGGGATCAACTATACGGCGCGGCAACCCGTTCGCGTAGAAGCTCGCTTGCAACATGCGGCGCAGACTTGGCATCGCGGGCAGTGCCATCGGCACCGACACGCATCGCCAGATCAGGGTCCGCGCTGAAAATTCTTCCCCCAACCATCACACAAACCAAGGGATTCTTCGACACGCTGCGCATGGCGGCGATGATTTCGGGCACGCCGCCCATATGGGAGTCACAACTGACGGTCAATCCGATTATGTCGAACCAGTCACGCTCGATCCGTTCGAGCAGTTCGGTGGTTTGCGCCTCGCACAACCGGTCGGTCTGCCAGCCCTCGCTGCGGAAAATCTCGTCGATCATGATCGTGCCGAAGCTGTGCTGATCGCCGGGCATCGACGCAAACAGCGCGCGATGGCCACCGTCGGCACCAGACCGCGCAGTGCCGCGGCGCCCCGAGATCTCGTGGACGATTTCCTGCAGGCGCCACAAACCCATCGTTACGTCGACGAAATCGCAGCGATCGTCTTCCCAGAATTCGCCCAGCAGTCGCGCGGTCGGCGCGAGCAGATCGACCAGCACCGTTTCGAACGGCACCCCGCGCGAAAGAATCGATTCAACATGGCCCAGCAGCGCATCGGCTTCGACTTGCATGACAAGCGGCGCGAACGCCCTGATCTCGTCGGCGCCGATCACGGCCACGCATTCAAGCGGCGCCGATGCGACAGGCTCGGTCGCGTGGGCTACCATCATACGCGGAATGATTTCGGTTTCGATCAGCGCGGAAAGCGATCGCGCATAGTCCGCGTCAATATGCACCCGAAATGCCGCGAGGCTTAATCGGTCGGGCGCAAATCCGCGCCCGGCCAGGCAATCGTCGGCGATATGCCTATCGTCAGTCGACGCATGTCCCTCAAATCGGTTCATCGATGCCATCCCCGGCTCTCCCCGCCTGACCGACATAATTCGTCTGGAGTGCTGATCCCCGGCTTGACCCGCTGACCATGATTTTTTGCACAACGACTCGCAACGTATGCCTGTTCATTCGAACTGGCAACAAACATCGCGCGCGCACCGCCAAGAGTGTCATCTTTTTTGGACGTCAAATTTTGTTGACACTCAAGGCCGCAGGGCTAATCTTCCCCTTACAAAGCGAAAGGCAGGCGAGAGGCATGCGGGCTAACCACCCTCTTTTCCCGGATAAAAAGCGTCGCACCAGCGCGCCGCTGTACACGCCCGAAGAGCGTCGCCGCCGCGATTCGTCGGTCTGGACCCTGGTGCAGGGCGTGCTCGCGCCGGTGCAGTTTGTGGTCTTTCTGGTCAGCCTGGCGCTGGTCTTGCGCTATCTGGCCAGTGGCGAAGGCGCAGCACTCGCGACCGCCTCGATCGTGGCCAAGACGATCACGCTCTATGCGATCATGATTACCGGCTCGATCTGGGAAAAGGTCGTGTTCGGCAAATGGCTGTTCGTGCCCGCGTTCTTCTGGGAAGACGTGTTCAGCATGCTCGTGCTGGCGCTGCACACCGCCTATCTGGTCATGCTGATCGGCGGCCTCGGCACCGAACACGGCCGCATGCTGCTGGCGCTGGCTGCCTATGCGACCTATGTGATCAACGCGACGCAGTTCGTGCTGAAACTGCGTGCAGCGCGTTTGCAGACGTCGGCAGATTCGCCCAATTCCGCCATCAGGCCGGTGGCGGCATGACCCCGGCGCTGCCCGTCGCCGCACCCGGCTGCACTTCGGCGCCGGTGCTGCGCGAACGCGGCCAGCGCGAAGTGTTCTGCGGGCTGACCGGGATCATCTGGCTGCACCGCAAAGTGCAGGATGCCTTTTTCCTCGTCGTCGGATCGCGCACGTGCGCGCATCTGCTGCAATCGGCCGCCGGCGTGATGGTGTTTGCCGAGCCGCGGTTCGGCACCGCGATCATCGAGGAACGCGATCTGGCCGGCATGGCCGATTGCAACGATGAGCTCGACCGCGTGGTCGATCGCCTGCTGGCGCGGCGCCCCGACATCAAGCTGTTGTTTCTGGTCGGTTCGTGCCCGTCCGAAGTGATCAAGCTCGATCTGTCGCGCGCCGCCGCGCGGCTTTCGGTCAAGCATGCCGGCGCGACCAAAGTGCTCAGCTATTCGGGGTCGGGCATCGAAACCACCTTCACCGAAGGCGAAGACGCCTGTCTGGCAGCGCTCGTGCCCGAACTGCCGGCCGATGCTTCGCGCGAAGCCGGTTTGTTGATCGTCGGCGCGCTGCCCGATGTGGTCGAAGACCAGTTCCTGCGGCTGTTTGCCGATCTCGGCATTGCCCGCGTCCAGGCGTTCCCGGCGCGCCGGTCGGGCGCCATGCCGGCAGTCGGGCCGGGCACGCGCTTTCTGCTCGCGCAGCCGTTTCTCGGCGAAACCGCGCGCGCGCTCGAAGATCGCGGGGCCGTGCGGATCGATGCGCTGTTTCCGTTCGGCGCCGAAGGTACCACCAGCTGGCTCCATGCTGCGGCCCAGGCGTTTGGCGTGGATGAAATGCAGTTCCGCCGCGTGATTGCGCCGGGCCGCGAACGCGCCAAGCGCGCGATCGCGCACAGCCGCGCACGGCTCGAAGGCAAGCGCGTGACATTTCTGCCCGATTCGCAGCTCGAAATTCCGCTCGCCCGCTTCCTCGCCACCGAACTCGGCATGCAGCCGGTCGAAGTCGGCACGCCC
>CAITOD010000047.1 GCA_903893935.1 uncultured Sphingomonadales bacterium | reverse complement strand
CGAACGGCAACCCGGTTTCCTCGCTCATCGGCAGCGCATCGGTATCGCCGCGCAGCAGTACCCGCCGCAGCGGCCCGGCGCTATCGGCGGTTCCCGCAAGCGTGGCGACCAGCCCGGTGGTCGAAGGCCCTTCGCGCCAGGCGAGCGGCAGATGCGCCAATGCGGCGCGCAATTTGTCGCGCGTTTTCGGGTTCTCCAGCCCCAATTCGGGCTCGGCATGGATCGCGCGGCGCAAGGCAACGATCTGTTCGGCAAAGCCGCGCGCGCTGTCGAGAATGGCGGTATCGAGCATCGACCGGAAACTCCTTTGCAAGCACCTTAACGCTTGCACGGCCGCCGCAAAGCCTTTAATCGTTCGGTTAAACACGATTGAAGGACCAAGCCATGAACGAAGCCTGGATTATCGACGCCGTCCGCACGCCGCGTGGCGTGGGCAAGCCCGGCAAAGGCGCGCTGTCGCACCTGCACCCGCAACACCTTGCCGCCACCGTGTTGAAAGCGATCAAGGACCGCAACCATCTCGACACCACCACGGTCGACGATGTGATCTGGTCGACTTCGTCGCAATACGGCAAGCAAGGCGGCGATCTCGGCCGCATGGCAGCGCTTGCCGCCGGCTACGACATTTCCGCCAGCGGCACCACGCTCGACCGCTTCTGCGGCGGCGGGATCACGTCGGTCAATCTTGCGACTGCCAGCGTGATGAGCGGGATGGAAGATTGCGTGATCGCCGGCGGCACCGAAATGATGAGCTTTACCGCCGCGCACGGCGCCGAACAGGCCAATGCCGGGATCAAGCCGCTCGGCATGGGCTCCGGCAATGCCGCGCTCGATGCGATCCACCCGCAATCGCACCAGGGCGTGTGCGGCGATGCGATCGCGGCGAAGGAAGGCATCCCCCGCGAAGCGCTCGACGCGCTGGCGCTGGTCAGCCAGCAACGCGCCGCAGTGGCGATTGCCGAAGGGCGCTTTGCCAAATCGGTGGTGCCCGTGCTTAACGATGACGGCTCGGTCGCGCTCGATCGTGAAGAATTCCCGCGCCCCGAAACCACCATCGAAGGGCTGTCGTCGCTCAAGCCGAGCTTTGACGCGGTGGCCGATTTCGACCTCGGCGGCGGGGTGACGTTCCGCAAACAGATCCAGCGCCGCTATACCGATCTCGACTGGAAAGGCGTGCATCACGCCGGCAATTCGTCGGGCGTGGTCGATGGCGCCGCTGCAATCCTGATCACCAGCCCCGCCTATGCCGAAAAGCACGGGCTGAAACCGCGCGCGCGCGTCGTGGCCTATGCCAACCAGGGCGATGATCCGACGCTGATGCTCAACGCACCGGTGCCCGCCGCGAAGAAGGTGCTGGCCAAGGCCGGGCTGACCGTTGACGACATCGACTTGTGGGAAATCAACGAAGCCTTCGCGGTGGTGGCCGAAAAATTCATTCGCGACCTCGACCTCGATCGCAACAAAGTGAATGTCAACGGCGGCGCGATGGCGCTCGGCCACCCGATCGGCGCCACCGGCTCGATCCTGATCGGCACCGTGCTGGACGAACTGGAACGCACCGGCGGGCGCTATGGCCTCGTCACGATGTGCGCGGCGGGCGGCATGGCCCCCGCGATCATCATCGAACGGATGTGACGCAATTGATCCTCCCCGGGACGGGGAGGATTTTGAGGTCGGACGAACGGGTTCGGGTTTGTAATCGGGGAAACCGCACACCATGCAAAACGCGCAGGCCTTCGCCGATTACACCCCGTTCGATTTCACCGACGGGGCTTATACGCGCAAAGTCTGGCGCAAAGGCACCGGCCCGGCGGTGATCGTGATGCACGAAATGCCCAATCTGCATCCATTGGTGTTGCGCTTTGCCGACCGGGTGGTGGCGGCGGGCTTGACGGTGTTCTGCCCCAGCCTGTTCGGCGAAGACGGGCGCGTGCCGACCAAAGGCTATATGATGCGCCAGGCGCTGTGGACGCTGTGCGTGCGGCGCGAATTCAACGCCTGGGCCAACGGGCGATCGAGCGCGATTGTCGACTGGCTGCGCGCACTCGCGCGCCACGCGCATGGCGAATGCGGCGGGCGCGGGGTGGGTGCCGTGGGGATGTGCTTTACCGGCGGGTTTGCGCTGGCGATGATGACCGAGCCCGCGGTGGTCGCGCCGGTGCTGTCGCAGCCCTCGCTGCCGTTCACCAAAAAGGGTGCGGGCATGATCGATACCAGCGAAGCCGATCTCGCCTGCGCCAAGGCCCGGTTTGAAGCCGAGGACTTGCGCATGCTCGGCCTGCGCTTCACCAGCGACAAACTGGTGCCCGATGCGCGCTTTGCGATGCTCAAGGAACGCTTCGGCGACCGGTTCAAGGCGATCGAGCTAAGCGATGCTGACGCCAATCCCGACACGCCGTTCCCGCCGCATTCTGTGCTCACCTGGCATGTCATCGACCAGCCGGGCAGCACAACACGCGCGGTGGAGGCCGAAGTGATCGGGTTTTTCCGCGAAGCAACCGCGCCGCTTGCAGCACCAGACGCCGCCTTGTAGAGCGCGCTCCAACCAACCCGGATTGCTTGAAGGACGACCATGGCCGCGCAGTACGCCTACGTCATGAAGAACATGACGAAGACTTTCCCCGGTGCGCAGAAGCCGGTGCTCAACGATATCAACCTGCAATTCTATCAGGGTGCCAAGATCGGCATTGTCGGCCCCAACGGTGCGGGCAAATCGACGCTGATGAAAATCATGGCGGGGATCGACAAGGACATCACCGGCGAAGCCTGGCCGGGTGAAAACATCACCGTCGGCTATCTGGCGCAGGAACCGCAGCTCGATCCGACCAAGACCGTGCTCGAAAACGTCAAGGACGGCGCGCGCGAAACCGCCGATCTGGTCGACCGCTTCAACGAAATTTCCAACCTGATGGCCGACCCGCCCGAAGACGTCGATTTCGACGCGCTGATGGATGAAATGGGCGACTTGCAGGGCAAGATCGATGCGGTCGATGGCTGGACGCTCGACAACCAGCTCGAAATCGCGATGGAAGCGCTGCGCTGCCCGCCGTCGGACTGGTCGGT
>CAITOD010000046.1 GCA_903893935.1 uncultured Sphingomonadales bacterium | reverse complement strand
GCCATAAGTTGTGACTTCATAGGCGCTCCTGCATACACACGAGGCCTACACTATCTCATTCACGCCCCACTGGTGTCACTTGACATGAATCAACCCTCCGTTCCCTCCGACGCTTCCGGCGATCGCGCCGTGCAAGCCTACGCCGAGCGCAAGCCGGGCCATCGTCAGGGCAAGATTGGTGCCGATCGAACCCGTCGCCAGCGACCAGCCTTGCGGCGCAAGCCGCCGCACAAGCCCCGGGCGCGACACGCCGCCTTGTGGCGACAGCAGCAGGCCGTAGCAGCCGCCGACGAGAATCCCGGCAAGTCCGAACGCGCCGGCAACGGCTGCTCCGTTGCCGCCGCCAATGGCCGCGACCAGCGCGGCGCTGCCCATCATGGTCACGCGCACCGCAGTGTAGAGATTGTATTGCCATTGCTGCACCGCGCCATAGCGCAGCGCCACCGATGCCATGTCCGATACCATCATGCCCGCCGCACTCACCGCTGTCGCGGCGACGAGTTGCGCGAAGTCGGGATGCCCGGTCGCGGCGATACCCGCGCTGGAGAGCAGCCCGAGCAGGATCAGCCCGGATGACAGCGCAAACGTGATCCGTCGCGCATCGCGCAGCACCGCACCGCGGAACCGCCGGCGGCGCGATCCGCCATGCCGGGCCACGATCAGCCGCAACCATTCCGACGCGACCGATGACAGCACCAGCGCGATCGCCACGATCAGCGAGAACCTGGTGTATTGCCCGACCCCCAGCACATGCGCGGTCAGCAGCAGCATGGCCATCTGCACGGCCGCCGCACCCAGGCTGACGACAACGACGATCATGGGCCGGTGACGGTTTGTGCAGCGGCTTGCCACGAAAACCGTTGTGCGCAAGCGTCGCGGAATTCGAGCCACTCGCGATGCAATGTGGCGCGATCGCGTGCGCGCAATGCGGCCATGGCATCGGCAATTGCGATCAGATGGGGGGTGTACCGCACGAATTGGTCGGCAAACGGCAGGCCGTCGAATTCCGGCCGGATATCGCAACGCGACAGCACAACACAGTTGTTGGCGATGAAGTAAGTCGCCTTGAGCTTGAACCCGGCCAGAAAGTCATCGGGGATCAAGCCGAACCGCAGCCCTGCGCCATAGTCGACAGGCTCGATCGGCCGGGCAACGCGCGCGATTGCGGCCATGGCGGGATCGTCGGGCAACGCCAGATCGTGGCGCCAGGCAAAGTCGCTGCCCGTCCTCGCGACTTCGCGGGCAAGGTCTGCCAGCGCGCGCCGCTTGGCGTGCCATGCGTAACTGCCCGACAGGACCAGTTCGGGGATGATGACGGTGCCTTGCAGCGGAACCGGCGGCGGCATGCCGGGGCAGGCGACATCGACCGTGCGCCCGGGCGCCAGCGCCTCGACCAGCGCCTTGTCGCGCTGCGACAGCGTTACCAGATGAATCGTATCGCGCGCATAGAGGTGCTGCTCCCAGCGCAGCGACCATGCCGCTGCGAGCCGTCCGAGCGGATGCTTGCCAAGGATCTGGCCGAGCAGATCGTGGGTGATGTTGTGCAGGATCAGCGTGACCGGGCGGTCCACCACCAGCGCGAAATGTTCAAGCGCTTCGAGCGAGATGACCACCTGGTCGTGGCTCGCGGCAGCGGCGCGAAAGTCGCGGTCGAGCGCGGGGCTGGCGTATTTGAAGCACGGCTGGGGGAACCCGCGCAGCAGATTGCCGATCTGGCGGAGTCGCGGCTGGACCGGAACCTCGAACCGGGTGACGCGGGCAGACGGGTCGAGCGCCGCCAGCAGCTTGCGATCGAAGATCTCGTCGCCGCCGCCATTGACGCCGGCTTTGCCGACCCACAGGACTGATCGCGCGGTCATGCCTCGCCCGGTGCCATGGTCTCGATCAGATCGGTCCAGCGCCGTGCCAGCGGCGTCGGGTCGTAGCGCAGGCAGGCCTCGAGCGCGCCCTTTGACAAGGCTGCGAGCAGCGCCCGGTCGCGGTCGAGCTCAAGCACCCGGTCGCCAAGTGCTGCAAAATCGCCAAACGGCACAACAAAGCCGGTCTGGCCATGATCGATCACTTCCGGGATGCCGCCGATGGCAAATCCGACGCACGGCACGCCGCTGGTCATCGCGTGCACCACCACGCCCGGGAAGTTTTCCGGCCACAGCGAAGGGATCGCCAGCACATCGATCGCGTCATAGACATGATGGACGTCGTCGGACGGCACTTGCCCGCGAAAATCGACCCACGGCCGGGTTGCGGCAAACGCTGCGACGGTCTGGGTCAAAGTGCCCTGGCCGGCCACCACCAGTTTTACCCCGCAAGCGGCATGCAGCCGTTCGGCACAGTCGAGCAGGCCGGGCACGCCTTTGTCGGGTTCCAGCCGTCCGACATAGCCGAGCGTGAGTGGATCGGCGTGATCACGCACTCGTTTGATCGCGGTATAGGCATTGGGGTTGGGAATGTGGTGGCAGTGCGCGGGATCGATCTCCAGCGCAGTGGTGACCGCCTCGAGCATATGCCTCGACGGAGCCACCACGGCCAGCTGGCCCAGCCGCCCCAGCGCGCGGCGATTGCGGAACACGACATAGCGGCATTGCAGGCACCGGCTCGCACACAGCGTCCCTTTGCGGGCCATGCCTTTGTTCATGCAGACCATCGCGAAGTCGTCGAGCACGAACACGACCGGCACGCCGGCCCGGCACACTTTGTCGATCAGATCATAGCCAAAGCCCCGGAACGAGCGAAGAATGATCAGGTCGATGCCATTGCTCGCGACAAACTGCCGGATTTCCGCGGTATCGGCGCGGGTCAGGAATTCGAGCACATAGAACTCGGCTTTGACGAGACCGGGGGTGGATTCGATCGGCTCGAACGGGCGCCAGGTTCGGCCTGCCCATTGGCCGGGTTGCAGCGTGTCGATGCGCAGACCCAGCGTGAAACGCGCGGCCTGCTTCCAGCGCAGCGACGATACCGTGTGCCCGGCCGCCTCCAGCACGAGGCGAAGGTTCTGCGCCGAAGTTTCCCCGCCACCGACCAGATCGGGCGGGAGATAGCTGCCAACCTGAAGGATGTGCATCAATCGTAACTGAACATGGCGTGCGGCAGGCATCGGCCGTCGCCCGTCGCGACGAACGCGCACGTGACATAGCGACGATCGGCATGCGCGGCGACAAAGTCGCCCATGGCACGATAGGCCTCGGCAAAGGTCAGCGCGCGCAAGCCGTGCGCCTGCGTGTCGATCACCAGCGTGAACAGCGCGCCGGCCGGTGCGTTCACCGGTGGCGCGACATGCATCAGGCCATCGACCACGAGATGCACGGTGTGGCCCAGCGCGAGATCGGGGACGACCCGCGCCGATGCATGCTGCGGAAGCGCGATTGTCGCGGCATCGGCCAATGGCGCGATCCCCCCCATCGTGACCCGGTTGGCGGTCCCGCGATCGCGCACGCGCAGCGTGGTCAGATTGCCATCGACATAGTCGACGATATTGCGCGTGCAATCGGCGCCGATGTCGATGCCGATCTGCATCGGCAGGTTCCGCTCGCCTTCGATCTTGGGCATCAGCACGCGGCAATCGTGCGCGGCCTGCAGCGAAATCGCGTTCGACAAATGGTAGAAATCGCCCATCTGGACGATATTGCCTTTGCCCGACAGGATCAGACCGATCACCGGGGCATTGCCGGTATAGACCGTGCCCGCTTCGCAATCGGTATGCGCGATCGTGTTGTAATTGCCTTCGACGCGAAACTGGGCAGGCCCGCGGTTGTCGAGGCATTCGACGCGCGAAAAGATCGAATTGGCGACATTGATCGCATGCAGCCCATAGCCGCCGTTGTAGCTGAAGCGGGCAAAATCGATCAGGTTGCAGATATTTTCGAGTTGGCGCGCATCGAGCAGACAGCCATCGCCCTTGTTGTGCGACGCGAAGACGTTTTCCATCCGGTAGGCTTCGGGCGCGTAGATGGTAAAGCCGTTGCCCGGCTGGTACATCACCGAAACATCGACAAAACTGACCAGATAGGAAAAATTGCTTCCCGCCAGCGGCGCGCAGACCACGCCGTCGCCGGTTGTGCCGGCGCGTCGCGCCAGGCTTGCATCAAGGCCAAACCCGCGAAAATCGCAATTGCCGCCGCTGTCGACCACCAAGCCCGGGCCATCGTGGTCGATCAGCAGCACGGTGTTCTGATGCCCTGCCCCCGACAGAGCCATGCACGTGTGCGAAAAATGGATCGGCTGGGTAAGGCGATAGGCGCCGGCCGCAAGGACAATCGGCATCGCCCGATATTCGCCAGCAACATTGATGGCTGAAGCCGCCGCTGCGATCGCATTCAGAAAGGCTTGTGTGCAATCGGTTTTGCCGTCGGCAACCGCGCCAAACGCTTCGACGCGGATCACACCGTCGTGCGCCGGCGCACCCGCCGGTGTCGCCGATGCGGCAGACGGTGCTGTCGCGAGGGGCAGGCCGGTGCCCAGTGCGGTCAATCCGCCCGTGGCGCTGGCAGCGATGAGTTTACGGCGGGAAAGCGAGCGCAAGGCCTGGGTTTCCTTGTTTGTTCAGCGCAAATTCATGCTGGGCGAGGCGTTAGCGCGTGCGCATCATGCCGTCGAGTATGTAATCCCTCGGGCCATGGTTTTGTGTATTAATTTGTAAGAGTTTGGTTCGGGCCGGACTCGCAGGGCCGCTGGCCGGGACTGGATGCGGGATGGGCAGGCTTTTGCGTCAGGGTGTTGGGCGCGACGGGTTGCGCAACCCCCTTGTTGTCGTGCAAAGCGCCATCGCGCAATTCGACACTTCGGCGGGCCTTGGACGAGGCCGTGCCAGCGAGGCAAACCGCACATGATCGCCCCGTCTCCCCGCCCCCTGCCGCAGCCTGGCCGCCGGGGCCAGCCGTTGCAGGCAAAGTCTGCGGTGCGCGGATTGCGCGCGACGGTCTGGATCCGCGAAACCCTCGCGTCGCGAGACCAGATTCTGCCTTACCCCGCACCGTATCGGCGCATCTCGACCTATTTCTGGTTCGCGACGCTGCTGTTTTTCGCAGGGGTCTACGTCGATATCCCGATCAGGCTTTCGGAAACGGCGGCATTTCCGATGGTTTCGGCGCTGCCGGGCCTGGCCTTGCTGCTGTTTCATCCTGGCGTCGTGACCGGCCGGACGGTGCGCTTCGTGCTGTTGCCGTCGCTGTTCGTGCTGGTGATGGGTGTGCTGGCGCCCAATCCGCTTTATTACGCGATTGTGCGCCTGATCGGCGCGGGCCAGACCGGGTTCAGCGCGCTGATGGGCTTTGTCGCGGCCTGGGTGCTTGCGCGATGCGGGCGCAACCGGTTGCACAAATTCCTCGCCATTGCGCTGCCGGTCTTCCTCGTGCTGATCTTTGTGGAAGTCATCCTGCCGCAAGCGCACACGCTCATGCTCGGTTATCTGAAGATATACGGGTACGATCTGGATCTCGACGCGCTGGCCAACCGCGAGGACACGCTGGGTGGATATCGCCCGAAACTTTTCACGTCGGAACCATCCTATGTCGCGACCAGCGCGATGCTGATGGTGATTGGCTACGTCTGGACCGGGAACGATTTCAGGCGCTACCTGGTTGCGCTGATGTTCACGGTGCTGGCTGCCATCATTATCCGCAGTCCGATCATCTTGCTGGCGATACCCCCGATCGTGCTGGCGGTTTACACCGACCGCGCGCTTGGCCGGTTTCGTTCGGTCTCGTCGTTCTGGGTCACGCTTGGCATTTTTGGCGCGCTGTCGCTGATTGTCGTGGTGGGGGCAGGCGTAATCGCCTCGCGCTTCAATGCGGCGCTGTCGGGTGACGACTACAGCACGACTTACCGCACCTATGGCGCAATCGCCGTGGCCATTGCCGTGCTGCAGCGGTATCCCTTGTTCGGGATCGGCGCGGGCAGCATCGCGCTGGTCAAGAATACCATCATTTCGACATACCTGTCGTTCGGGGTGCCGCTGGAAGCGACCGAGACCGAATGGCACCAGAGCATCAACAACGCCTATGCCGCCGTGCCGATGTATTTCGGCGCGGTGGGCACCGGGATCGTGCTTTTGGCGCTATGGCGCCTGTTCCGATCCGATGTCGCCAAACCGCGACTGCCCGTCGTTCTCGCGTTTCTGGGCTATTGCATCACGTATGGCGGGATCTACACGCCGAAATTCGTCATCACGATGGCGGTGATGCTGACCGTGGCGAAAATGCGCCCGGCCGCCATGCCCGAACGTTTCGCCAACATGGCGCGCCGGCGACCCGGTGTCAGGATGCTTGCCGGGGTTGCACGCCAAGCGCGTCGCTGAGCCGCCGCAAGCTTTCGCTGCGGTGCAACGCGGCGCGTTTGCCGGCGCGCATGCTATCCTTGTGCCCGGCCACGCGCAGGAAATCTGCCGGGCTTGTGGTCTGGTCGAAAGCGAGATGGCCAACGCCTTCGAGTTCGCACAGGCGATGGATCAGCGAGCCCTGGCGCACGACCACCGGTATGCCCAGTTGCATGGCCCGGCCGAGCACGCCCGATGCCTGGTCATAGCCCGCCGCATAGACGCACCAGATCAGATCGGCGCTGGCATAGAGATCGAGCAATTGTTCGTTGGTAATGTATTCGGGCAGCGCAAAGCCGCCGTTGGCCGCAAATTCTGCCGAAGTCCCGAGCAGGTCGGGGATCACTTTGCCGCCAAAGGCAAACAGCATGCCCGCCTGCAACGCCGGTGAAGCGCCATAGACTGCGGCGAACTGGTCAAACCCTTTGTCCACATCCTGTCGCCCGATGGCGCAACACACTTTGCGCCCGGCGGCAGCTGCGCGGATTTTGTCGGCAAGCGGCCCATCCGCGCGGTCGCCAAGCGCGCCTTCGCCCACCAGATCCCAGACTTCGAAGTCATAGATCCAGTCGTCGGCAATCGTCGCGAAGCGCGGCTCGACCGTAAACGGCAGGATCGTCAGCGTGCGCACCGGACCCAGTTGTCGCAGCAGTCGCAGGGCCCAGCGCTTGCCGCGCAGCCGCAAAGTCTTCCCCTCGAGCGCAGGCTTGGGCCGGAACAGCAAACCGACCGTGCGCTGGCCAAACATGCTGCGCAGCAACGCTGTGGCGACATATCTGACGAACGATTCCTCGATCATCGGAATCAGCACCGGCCGGCGCGTCAGCGCTGCGACCCAGCTGAAAGGCACCACCTGCACGCTGTAAAGCCGGCTGATAAACGCCAGATAGCCGCCGCGATGCCCCTCATCGGTGGTCGCCAGATCCAGAACGCGGACAGCGTTTTCGGCCCGGTCGCCCGGCGCAGCGGGTCGCGAAGTCATCGCGCGCGCGCCCCGAAGAGACCCCCGAACGACGCCCCGCGCAGCCCGATCAGCGGTTCGTTAAAACGGATGACCATCACGCTGGTCAGGATCATGCCGGCCGTCGTCGCCACGACAATCATGAAGGGCATGCCGGCCAGACCGAAACCCAGCCCGCCGGCCAGCAACAGCACATCACTCGCCACCATGGTAATCACGACGCCCTTGAGCTTGCCCGTTGCCTGACCGAGATTGTAGGCCGGTGTACACCACCCTCCAAATGCGCAACCTATGGCCAGGAGCGCAACAAATTCGACAAAGCGCACGTTGAGCGCCTTGAACCATAACAGCGAAATCACCGGCGAAGCAACAACAACTCCACCCAGAATGAGTGCCATCGAGACGACGATATTGCGCCTGGTCTGAAAATACAGTCGCTGTGCGGCAGGAATATCGGTCTGGACATAGCGCGTAATCGCCGGAATGACAGCTGTTGCCGTATTGGATGAAATATTTCGTGCAGTCCAAACCGTTTTATATGCCGCTTCGAACAGTCCCTGCATCTGCATGCCGCCAAAATGGCTGACCATGACTTTCGAAAGCGGCTCGAACAGCCCATTGGCAATATTTGCGGCCTGCAGCATCATGCTGACATTGAGCATTTCGCGCAAGACCACCCAGCGAAAGGCGAACGGCAAGCGCAATTTGCCGAGCTGGACGCAGATCGCGATCCACGCAACCACGCCGGCAAAGCTGTACTGGATGATCTGCGCACCCGCAAACCCGGGCAGGCCATAACGCGGTACCAGCCACACGACGAGGCCCAGCTGCAGCACATTGCCGCTGATCATGATGATCGACCGGATATAGCCAAGATGCAGCGAAAACAGCGAGCTGGTGATGATCAGGCACAGATTGGTGGCAATCACCGCTGCCATCAGCCAGGGCAGGGCGGGTTGTGCCACCGCGACGTTGGCCGCGCCGACGGCAAGCACCAGCCAGTGCGAGACCGCAAGGTAACTCAGAAACGTCAGCGCGCTGATCAGCACCGCGTTGCTGATGATCGCGGTATCGATATAGCGGCAGATGCGCTCGCGATCCGATCGCACGTCAAGTGCGGCAACAAACCGTGTCGCCGCGCCGCCCAGTCCGAAATCGCCCAGCCGGCTGAGGCCGATCCACGCGAGCAGCGCCGACCAGATGCCCAGCAGTTCGAACCCGCCCAGCCGCAGCACCAGCCGATAGCTGATGAATGTCAGCAGGGTGTTGGTGGATATCTCGATAAAGCTGAAAATGACATTGCGCCGAATGTTCAACATCGCCCGGCTCCCGGCGGAGCAGACAGGGCCGGCAATGGCCCGGGCATCCGGGTCGCGCGTTCAGACATTGAAATAATCGCGGTACCAGCGGACAAATTCGGCAATGCCTTCGCGGAACGGGGTCGCCGGGGCATAGCCGGTCAATTCGCGCAATTGCGTGGCATCGGCCCAGGTCGCGGGCACATCGCCTTTTTGCATGCCCATGTAATTGCGGATCGCGGCCTGTCCGCATTCGGCTTCGATCGCGTCGATGAAATCGGTCAGCCGTACTTTGTCCGAATTGCCGATATTGACCACACGGAAGGGTGCGACCGGGCTCAGCGTATCCCATTCGGGCGTGGTGTCCGGGTCTTCGGGGCGCTGCGGAACGGCATCGATCAGCAGCCTGATCCCGCGCACCAGATCGGTGACATAGGTAAAATCGCGGTACATGTCGCCGTGGTTGTAAATGTCGATCGGGGTGCCTTCGAGGATGCCCTTGACGAACTTGTACAGCGCCATGTCGGGCCGTCCCCACGGGCCATAGACCGTGAAAAAGCGGAACATGGTGACCGGCATCGACCACAGATGGGCATAGCTGTGCGCGATGATCTCGGTCGATTTCTTGGTCGCGGCGTAGAACGTCAGCGGATGATCGGTCGGGTGCTTTTCCGCATAAGGCATCACCGTGTTGGCGCCATAGACCGACGACGTCGATGCCATCAGCGTGTGCGCGACCGCGTGTTCGCGCGCGCATTCGAGCACATTGAATGTGCCGACCAGATTGCTTTCGAGATACGAACGCGGGTTTTCCAGGCTGTAGCGCACGCCCGCCTGCGCTGCGAGATGGACCACGATTTCGGGGTGTTCGGCCGCGAACAGCGCCGACAGCGCGGCGTGATCTTCGAGCCGCGCCTCGACACAGCGAAACCGCGCCGACTGGTGCAGCATGGCATGGCGGCGGCGCTTGAGATTGACATCGTAATAGTCGGTCATTGCATCGAACCCGACCACGTCGAAGCCTTCGTCGAGCAGCAGCCGGCACAGATGAAACCCGATGAACCCGGCCGAACCGGTAACCAGAACTTTGCGCAAAGGGCGTCCTCCTGTTGGCTGCCCGGTCATGCCTTGCGCTGGAACAGCGCGTCGGCCTGCACCGGGCCGATGTCGGCGCGGAACACCTGATTGAACAGCCCGATCAATTCGAACCCGTTCGCCACGAGATGCGCGTAGATCTCGCCGAACAGGCTCTGCCCGTCATAGAGCGGCAGGAATGACACTTCGAGGTAAATGAAGCGGAAGCGGTCGATTGCCTGGCAGCCGTGCAGCACATTGAGTTCGGCGCCTTGCACATCGAGTTTGAGCAGCGTGCGGTCGGGCAGGGCCGTAGCATCGACATAATCGTCGAGCCGATGAACGTCGACGTCGATCGTTTCGGCATGGCGCACGCCAAAGATGGCAGTCTGGTGCTCGCCTGCGGGCAGCAGCGACGAACTGTCCTTGCGATCGGTGACATGAAACTGCGTGCGGGTCCGCGTGTCGGACAAGGCGACGCGGTGGAGCGAAACGCGGGGATCGCTGCGGAAGATATCCTCGAAACGGTCTGCCTCGCTCGGGATCGGTTCGAAAGCGACGATCGCTGCGGCCGGCCGGCGGGCACGGAACGCCAGACTGAACTGGCCTTTGTTTGCGCCGACATCGATCAGCAGATCGGCCGCCGTGTAGTCGATCACCGCAAAATGTTCGACGCCAGCGGCAATCCGCCGGGTCAGCGCGATCCGCGCAAGGCCCGGCCGGGTCAGGATCGTGAGAAGTTTGGACAAGTCCATTGCGTCGTTCCAGAATGCCAAAGGCTAGGGCGCGAGCCGGCTGATGCGCACGTCGGCCAGATTGACCGGGTGGTTGGGGGCGAGCCAGAACCGCACTGCGGGGGTCGGGCAAGTGGCCGGGACCACCAGGTCTGCCGCATAGCGCGGCTCGCTGCCGCCCGAGCGGCTTCCGCTGCTGGCCTGGTCGAGATTGCTGTCGCAACCAAAGGCCACCTGCAGCGCGGCGGCATCTTTCGCCGATGTTTCGGGTGATTGCCAGGTCACGCGATAGTGCCCGGGCCCGTCGGTGGTCATTTGCACAGCAGCCAGCACGGTCGATGGCGCGGTGTTCGATATCGCCACGCTGTAGGCGTGGGGTGCGACCGGATTGACCGTGATCACCAGATCGCCGCGCCGGGCGAGGTTCCAGTCGAGCGCCGAGGCGATCGCATCGCTTGCCAGCCGGTTGAAATGACCATCGTTGACCAGCCCGGATTCGCCCGGGCAGACCGTGCGGTGAACTGTCGTGGCATCATCGAGCAAACCGTGCGCGAGCAGGGCATCGATCAGGTTGGCGGCTTGCGGGCATTGCCAGTGGCCGGCGCCGGTCCGCTGCACCACATCGGCGCGCGCGTCGAGATCATCATCATCGAGCCGATCGACTTGCGCAACAAACGGCACCAGCCAGTCCGGATCGCTTTTCAGCCGGTCGGCGAGCGCAGCGCGACCTTCGTCATAGATCAGCAGCGAGCGCAGCAGCGTGTCGCGATCGGGCACGTCGGGCTGCTGGCGCAACAGGGCATCGAGGTGACGGGCCGCGCGCGCCGCATCGCCCAGCCGCAGCGCCTCGGCCAGCCAGTAGCGCTGGGTTACCGGGTCGCGCCAGCCCAGCCGTTCGGCCAGCACGAACGCATCGCGTGCCGCATCGATCTGGCGCGCCGTCAGCAGGCTTGCACCCAGCAGGCTGATCGCGCGCGGATTGACCGGATCGTGGCGAACCACGGTCTGCGCCTGCCGCACTGCACCGGCAGGATCGCCCCGCCGGAGCGCGGACTGTGCAGCCTCAAACGGCGCGGCAATCGCATATGGCCAGTCGGGCAGGGACCGCCTTCGCACATCGCCGGCCGCCATGCGATCGAGCCCGGCGATGATCGCCAGCGCCGCATAGACCACGCACCCGGTCACCGCCAGGATGCGCCACCCCCGGTGCAAACCTGGCCTGACCATGCCGGTCACCCCTCTTTGGCTTCGCTATATTGATAGCTGTAATAGGCGTAACCGTAATATTCGGAATAGCGGTTGGAGATCTTTTTGGGATCGAACATCGTCAGCGCCCCGCCGAGCAGATTGGCGTGCCCATCCTGCAGGCGACGCAGCGATGCCTTGAGCGAACCGCCGCGGCTGCGATCGGCCTGCACCACCAGGATCACCCCATCGACCAGCGACGACAGGATCGGCGCATCGGCAAGGCCGAGCACCGGCGGACTGTCGAGGATGACCAGATCGAACCGGCTCGACAGGTCCCTGACCAGTTGCGCCATTGCGATCGAGCTCAGCAAATCGGTCGGGCTGGGCGGGATCGGGCCCGACGACATGACCATCAGGTTGTCATGCACGGTTTGCTGCAGCACCGCTTCGACCGAATGCTGCGCGGTGAGCACCGACGACAGACCTTTCTTGTTGTCGTAGCCGAACGTCGCATGCACCGACGGGCGCCGCATATCGACGTCGATCAGCAGGACGGTGCGGCCGAGCTTCGCCACGCCGCGCGCGATCGCCATGCTGGTGGTCGATTTGCCCTCGGCCGGTTGCGAACTGGTGACCAGCAGCGTCTTGGGCAGACCATTGGCGCTCGACAGCAGCAGCGAACTGCGCAGCGAGTTGTATGCCTCGCTGAGCATCGACTTGGGATCGTCGAGCGCGGTGGCGGGCAGCACATCGTCGGTCATCGGAATAACGCCGAGCAACGGGATGTGCAGCTTGGCCTCGATGTCTTCGGGGATGCGCACGGCATCGTCGAGCTGTTGGCGGACCGTGACCACCAGCACCGAGAGGATCAGACCGGCCAGCAGCCCGAGCCCCAGATTGAGCAGGAGCAGCGGCGAACTCGGCTCGATCGGATCTTCGGCGCTGTCGATGATCGCAATATTGCTCGCGCTGATCCCCGAAGCCGCGGTCAATTCCTTGTAGCGCTGCAGCAGGCTTTCATAGAGCGAACGGTTGGTGTCGGCATCGCGCGCGAGCAGGTTGTACTGCACCGAACGATCCTGTTCGGTCAGCGACGATCCCTTGAGCGAGGCAACTTGCGCCTTGAGCCGGTTTTCGGTCTCAACCGCGGCATCGTATTGCTGTTTGATCGACTGGCGCACATTGCGCGCCACCGCGTCGATCTGGTGGTTGATCGTATCGACTTGCGCCTTGAGCTGCGCCACCGTCGGAAAATCATCGGTATGGCGCGCGCGTTCGCGCTCGAGTTCGCCGATGTTGCGCGCGCGTTCGGCAAGCAGATCGGAGATCGCGGAATTCGACAGGACTTCGGGCGAACTCAGCAGATCGCCCTTGCTCACAGCCTGCCAGCGCTGTTCGGCAACAATGCGCGCCTGTTCGGCCTGGTTGGCGGCGTAGTTCAACTGAAGCAGGCTCGATGCGGTGACCGAATTGGGCACCGATCCTTCGCCGGTTTCCGAATTGGGCAGCGGGTTGGCTTCGCGCATTTTGATCAGCCCGACGCTGCGCGCATAGGCATTGAGATCGCGTTCGGATTTTTCGAGTTTGACTTTGGCGTCGTTCAACTGGCCCTGGATGAATTCGCGCGCGTAGTCCGAACTGTCGTAGCGCCGTTGCAGATTGGCCTGGATATATTCCGAAGCCCAGGTGTTGGCGATTTTTGCCGCGAAATTGGGATCGTGCGCGGTAAACGCGATCGAGGCGAGCCGGGTGTTGTGCGGCAAAGTGCCGGATTCGGCTTTGAGCAGGATCTTGATCGCGCTTTCTTCGAGCTCGCGGTGGCTGGGGTTGTCGGTGGGCATGCGCTTGCCCATCGCCTTGTAGAACGCCGGGTTGCCGATCAGGTTGAGCCGGTGCGCCACCCGCTGCGCGATGGCGCGGCTGTTGATGATTTCAAGCTGGGTTTCGAGAAACCGCTCGGCCTCCTGCGCGCTCGATGCTTGCGCTTCGCTGGTGTCGGCGTCGGCGGCTTTGCCCAGCACTTGCGAGGCCTGATCGTTGATCTGCACCGTTGTCGTGGCGGTAAATTGCGGTGTCATCAGCAAAGTAACGACAATTGCCGCAGCCAGCGACGCCGCGAATATCGCCGCGATCAGCGCGGCATTGGCGCGCACAAGCAGGAACAGCGCGCGCAAGTCAAAGCCCTGCTCCTGTTCCTCGTAAGTCAGGCTTTCGCCGTATTGCTCCAAAGGGGTCGGCACGAGCGCACGCTCGCCCGCCAACTTGGTCTGTTCGTGTTGCACGGCCACCCCGTTGTGTTTCAGAATCTGGTGAAGAGATTGTAGATCAGGTTGGACGCCTGCAGCAGATCGCGATAGCCGGACTTGACCTGGCTGAAGCCGACCACGACCGTGTCGCCGGGCAGGATCTGCGGGTCTTCGTCGAGCCCGTGGCGGATGCGATCGAGATCAAAGCGCGCGGCCAGCCGCTCGCCGTTCCGGATCCGCAGTACGACCACATCGTCGAGCTTGGCCACGCGCGTCGGGCTTTCGGCCAGCGCCACCGCCGACAGCAGCGTGGTGTCGGGCGTGATGGCATAGACACCGGCCTTGGTCACCTGGCCTTCGACCGACACGGTGCGCGATACCGGCTCGGAGATGTTGAGCGCGACCTGGGGATTGCGCAAGCCTTTGGTGCGCAGCAGATCGGCAATGGTCTTCGTCACTTCGCCGGGCGAATGGCCTTCGACCATCACTTCACCCGCCAGGGGGACCTGGATGGCGCCCGAATTGTCGACGACGACTTTGTCGAGGCTCAGATCGTCTTCACCCATGACTTTCAAAGTCAACTGGTCGCCCGGCGCAATCAGAAACGCCTTGCGGTCTGCGGCCCCGGCTTCGGGGGGGATCGATTTGTATGCCGCCGGCCCGGAAGGCAGATGCCGGTAATAGCCGGGCGCACAGGCCGAAAGCGCAAGCAGCATTGCTGCGGCCGGGACACCGGCCCGGAAAACGGCCGGGAAAACGGCCGGGAAAAAGGATCGCTTCACGAAAATGCTTTCTCCAGAAGCCGGGCCGGAAGCCGGCACTGCATTTGCCCGGAACGACGCAGGCGCGGCTTTGGATACCAGACGAGCGATCGGATTGGGGGTCATTTGGGGGGCCTTATATTGCCATGCACAATCGTTCGCAATGCCGACGGTTTTGGTTGCGGACTTGCGGCTGAACCGCCGCTGACCGAACTTGCCGATATCATGCGCATGGTGCGTCGGGCTCTGTGGAGACGGGTGTCATCATCGCCATCGCGACCGCGACCAGCGTTGCAAGGCTCATTGCGCGCATCGGAAAATCGACCGCGGCGTGCAAGCTCTCGTTGACCAGAACGGCAATGCCGAACAGCACTTGCCCGCGTACAACCGGATGCCCCGCGCCCCGGCGCCAGGCGAGGCGCGCCGACCAGGCCAGTGCTGCGAGCATGAGCACCCCCGCCAGCCAACCCGCCGCACCGCTTTCAAGCGTCCATTCCAGCCAGTCGTTGTGCGCGCGATAGGGGAACAGGTCGCTGACGGTTTCGAGCCGCTCGGCCGCTTCGTAGGCAATCGAAAAGGTGCCGATGCCGGTGCCGGCCGGCCATGCCTTGCGCAAGGCATAGACGGTGTCGATCCAGAAATCCCAGCGTCCCTCGGTGTCGGTGCCGAACCTGTCGATCACGGTCTGGATCGCTGCAAAGCGGGTGAGCGCGACAGCGGCGGCGAGCAATCCGAGCGTGACGCCGGCAAGCCACCACCACAAATGACGGACTTTGCGCACCAGCCCCGGCCACGCGATGGCGAGAATCCACACGGCCGTCATCGCGGTCAGCGCAATGCCGGCGCGCGAGCCGGACATCAGCACGCCGATTGCCAGCACCACCAGCGCGCCAAGCACCAGCGGCAGCCGCAGCGCGCCCGGATCCTGGTGATTGTCATGCGCGAGCCCGGTCGCTGAGGCTGCCAGCATGCCGATCTGGAGGATATCGGCCTCGGCATTGCGGTTGGCCTGAAAGCCGATCAGCCAGCCGAGGTTGGAAAAGGGATAGAGCGCCCAGCTGGCGCCACCCAGTTGCGACAATTGCAAGGCGCCCAGCACAATCGAGACCAGCGCAGCGAGGGCCACACCCGCCAGCACGACGGCGCGACCGCGCGCATCGAGCCTGGCGACCATGACCAGCACGACCAGTGGCACCAGCAAGGCGAGCAAAGCCGAAAACGTTGTCGCCGGCGCGATCGACAGCGGCATCCATGCGCCGCCAGCGCCGATCAGATCGAGTGCCGCGCGTTCTGCGTCGCGCCCGGGCAAATTGCGCCAGATGGCCGGGGGCAGCGGGACGAGCTGGCCAAGCGCCAGCAGCACACCCGGCAGCGCGATCCACCAGACCATGGCGGGCACACGGCCGGCCGGCGCGGCAGACGACGGCATGGCCAAGGCCAGCGCGAGCAACAGCGCAATGGTTACTTCGAGCGGAATTTCGGTCTGCGGATTCGAAGTGCCGCCGCCGCCGAGCGCGACGGCAGCGATCACCATGGCAAGCGCGATCAGCGTCGGCCTGGGCACGGAATCGAAGCGCCAGCGCGACGCCGGGACCGGCGCGCTGCCGGTGCGACGCCGCCGCCGCGAGCGCGATGGCCGGGAGTTGTCCAGAGCCCGGGCCACGCCGCCCGTTTCGGCATCAGGATCAGGCGGTGTCATCGGGCCTTGCGCTCGCATTGGCGGGTGGATGGTCCCGACGGTTCCTAGCGGATGGCGCGGTGCGGTCAAATCGCATCGTGCGCGATGGCCGTGCTCACGGGATTGGCCGAGCGCGGAGTGATGTTTTCGCCCCGGCACAGCGCAGGTGACCGCGTTGCATGCAATGAAAAAGGCCCGTGCCAGAGCACGGGCCTTTCAAATTTGGTATCGGGTTCGGCCGATCAGTGGCCGGAAGACGTCGAAGCCGAGTAGAACCCGTAACCTGCGCCCGCAGCAGCAACCAGAGCCAAGCCCACCACGACGGGGGCGACGACATCGTTCGAATAGGCTGCGGCAGGTGCCGACTTGCGCTTCAGCTTCACCGACTTGGCGACGGTCAGCGGCAGTGCGACCTGCGCGGTGTTGGCAGCCGCCACGGGAGCGCCGTCGGCGCGCGTTTCGGAGGCATAAGCTGCCGTCGACAACAGAAGGCCTGAAACAGCGATGCCCGCTGCGATGGTCTTGGTGATGGACATGTCTTTACTCCGAAGGGCGTGAACTCAAGTCTCCAATAGCGCCATATTCGGGCTAGTTCAACCACCCTATTTGGCGTTTCCTTAAAAAAATTCCCTTTCAATCCAGATGGTTGGTGAAATCTTTCGGGATTGTTAGGTCCGGTCCGGTTGCAAGTGCGAGCAAAGCTGCACCCCGGATGCGATCGCACCGCAACACGCCCGATCAGAAAGCGCGATCGTGCACCACCACTTTGAGCGTGGCGAAAATAATATGGATGTCGCGCATCACCGTCCACCCGTCGAGGTATTCAAGATCGGCCTGCAACCGGTGCACGAGATCGGTTTCGCTGTCGGTCGCACCGCGCAAGCCGCGCACCTGGGCAAGCCCGGTCAGCCCGGGTTTGAGCGAATGGCGCAGCAGATAGCGCGGATCGACATCCCAGAACGGCTTGTTGCCGGCGAGCGACCCGATTGCATGCGGGCGCGGGCCGACAATGCTCATATCGCCACGCAAGACATTGATCAGCTGCGGCAATTCATCGATGCTGCTGCGCCGGATAAAGCGCCCGATGCGCGTGATCCGGTCGTCGTCGCGGCTCGCCGAACGGGTGCCGAGCGGATCGTGCTGCAATTCGCGCATCGAGCGGAACTTGTAGATCCAGAACAGGCGGTTGTTGCGGCCCTGGCGCTGCTGGCAGAAGAACACCGGCCCGCCATCTTCGAGCCGGATCAGCGCGGCAACGATCAGCAGCAGCGGAAACAGCGCCATGAGTGCGGTGGTCGCCAGCGCCAGATCCATCGCGCGCTTGATCGCGCGGCCCTGCACGCTGAGCGGGCCGAGCGACACGATCAAGGTGCCGAATGCGCCGGCGCGCCGCGCGCCGACCACGCCCAGCGTCAGCACATCCTGATCGACGATTTCGCCGCAGATGTTCGAACCTTTGAACACCATCGCCCACGCCACGCGCCGCTCGGGCGGGCAAGTGACCAGCACGCGGTCCATATTGGTCATGAACAGCCCGAGCCGGTCGAGCATGTGCGGATCGCAGATATCGGGCTTCAGATTGTGCTCGCGCGTCTGCACCGTCCAGGCGCCGGGAATGCGCACGATGCCGCCGCCATCGTCGATCACCAGCACGTTTTGCGCGGTGGGGCCGCACCGGCGCTCGACCAGCCCGTGCAGCATGCTGCGAAGGGCTGCCAGCACCGCGATCGAGCCCACCACATTGAGGCCCATCCACATGCGGCGGCCCTGAAGGGGGCTTTGTGCCAGAAAATAGACCACGAACAACGCGGCAATCGTCACCACCAGCGCATTGGCCACGCGCAATTGCGCGCGGCGCGGCGAAATCAGCGATTCGACCGAATAGACGCGAAACGCGATCGCGAACGTCCAGTAGAGCGGAACAAACATCAGCAGCAGGTTGCCGATCCAGCGCCAGTCGATGGAATGGGCGAGCAGCAGCGAAACGCCGAGGAACACCGCGGCGATGCCCAGCGAATCGCCCACCAGTTGCATGAGATAGACCTGAAGCCGCCGGTGTTCGAGCGAAGGGGCGAGCGGCAGCACGAACCGGGGCGCCGCATGGGCGGCATTTTCGCGTTCGCGGCTCAGCACTGCAACGGGATCAGTGCTGGCGGTCATGTCACCCTCATAGCGCTGAAACATTTCCCGTCAGGACCGCCGATCCGATGCTGCCCGGGCCGCACCGGGT
>CAITOD010000045.1 GCA_903893935.1 uncultured Sphingomonadales bacterium | reverse complement strand
GGTTCGCGGCATGACGAAGCAGGTCGCTGTCGAATATGGCCGGCACAAGATCCGCGCCAATTCGGTGCACCCCGGATACACCAGAACGCCGATGATGGTTGCTGCCACCGATGAAGACGGCGGCGGTGCGGCCAGCGCCATCCCGCTGGGCCGCTTTGCCGAAGCCGAAGAAATTTCGCCGCTGGTGATCTTCCTCGCTTCGGACGAATCCGCGTTCATCACCGGCATGGAGCACGTGATCGACGGCGGCATGACCGCGTGCTGATCCGTCTGCACCCCATCATCCCGGGCGAACAGTTCGCCCATCAGCGAGTTGCGCCATGATCACGGCACAGGATTTCGCGTTTCACCCTTGCGATCGCACCGACGTGGCCTGGACGGAAACGCTGTTTCTGATCTTTTCCGTGCCGGAGGCGGGGATCAGCGGCAACCTTTATACACTGGCCCGCCCCAACCTTGGCGTGTGTCACAGCTCGATCGAAATCCACAAGGGGCTTAGCCTGCATCCCTGGCAAATCGAACACAACGATGCGCAGATGCACCTCCCCTGCCCACCGAGGTTCGATCAATTCACGCTGGGCAACGGTCTGTCATTCCAGGCGATCAGTGCGCGGGATTGCACATTCCAGTACCGGTCGCTCGACGGCAATTGCGCGCTCGATATTGCCTACAATGCGGTGTGCGATCCGTTCGATCCGCACGACCCGGCCGAAAATCCGCTGATCGCATCATCGCACATGGCCGGCTATGACGGGTGGAACACCGGCCATATGGAAAGCAAGGGCCGGATCACGGGCACCTTGTCGCTGCACGGGCGCGACTATCGCGTCGATTGCACCGAAGGGATGAACAAAAGCTGGGGCCCGCGCAAAGATTGGGGCAGCAAGGGCGGAACCTGGGTTCATGTCAATCTGGGCCCCGATCTGGGCGCATTTCTGGTTCTCGGTCTCGATTTCGACAACAAGGAAGTGGTCTATGGCCCCTTCAAGTTCGGCTTTGTCGTGGTGGAGGGCGAACGCCGACCGCTGGTCCGCGCGACCATGCGCGCGCAGCGGTTCAACATGCTGGTGACGCGTGCGACGGTGGAATTCGAGGACGATCGCGGCCAGGTCTGGACCGCGGTCGGCACCACCGTCGCGGCCGCACCATGGTACAATTTCAACCCGTCGAGCGCCGCATTCCAGACCCTGATGCGCTGGGAAAGCGGATCGCGGGTCGGCCACAGCCACATCGCCGATTTTGCCGGGCTGACGCACTTGTCGCGCGGCATGGCCGACCGGCACGACGATTAAACCGTACTTGACCGGAACGATGGACACAACCATGACCGAAGACAGCCTCAGACAATATCCGACCGATGCCTTTATCGAAGCCGTTCGCGCCCGGTTCCCGACCGAGCGGGAAATCGATGCCGTGCTGACGCGCAAGATGCACCGGCGCAACGGCCCCGGTTTTCAGGCTGTGGCGCTGGAAACGCTGGTTGAGGGGACCACACGCCTGATCACCGATCAGGTGGGCTATCCCGCGCGCATTGCCGATGCCCGCTGGCTTTCCGGCGGCGCGTCAAAGCTGCAGATGGTGTTTGATCTGCATTGGCGCGGCCCCGATGGCGAACCGGGGGCAGCAGTGGTGACACCCATGGTGCTGCGCATGGAGCCGGCCGCATCAGTGACCGAATCCAGCCGGCAGCGCGAATTCGAAGTGATCCGCGCGGTCGAAGGCACCGTGCCGGTCCCCCACGCATACTGGATGGACCCGGATGCGCACTATCTGCCCTATCCCGCGATGGTCTATGGCTTTGCCACCGGCACCGCCAAACCTTCGCACGACGCGGGCAAAGTCACCGGCCTTGGCCAGAATTATGGCCCTGCGCTGCGCGCGCAGCTGGCGCCCCAGTTCGTCGATTATCTGGCGCGCATTCACAATCTGCCGATCGGCGCGCCGCCGGTGCTGGCCAGTTTCGAACGGCCGGTGGTCGGCTCCAACGCTTCGGTCATCCGGCAAGTCCACGCCGCACGGCGCATCTGGGAAGAAGACCGGATCGAGGACGAACCGGTGATGGCGGTGGTCTACAAATGGCTGATCCGCAATGCCCCGCCGATCGATCATGTGTCCATCATCCACGGTGACTATCGCAGCGGCAATTTCCTGTTCGATGAAGCGCAAGGCCGGATCACCGCCTGGCTCGACTGGGAAGGCGCGACGCTGGGCGACCGGCATCAGGATCTGACATATGCCTCGCTGCCCATTTTCCAGCACTATGCCGAAGATGGCGAAACCATCCTGGTGTCGGGAATGATGCCCGAAGCGGCGCTCTATGCAGCGTATGAGCAGGCGTCGGGCCTGCCGGTTGATCCGGCGCGTATCCGCTATTTCGGAGTGTTCAACCGATATCTCGTGTCGGTGCTGCTGCTTGCCGCATCCACACGCGCGGCGCGCTGTGCGGCAACGCATCAGGATGTGCTGCTGAACCACGTTTCGGGCATGGGCTATCTCGCTTTGTCCGATTTGCGCGCCTATTTCCGGAGTGCGACGGCATGAACCAGGATTTTGAAACCCAGCTGCAAGTGGTGCAGCGCGCGCTTGGCGAAGTGGTGCTTCCGGCGCTGCACAATGCAGACAAGCACGTGATCGAACAGTTGCACCTGTCGCTGGCGGCAATCGGCTTCATGCGCCAGCGGCTGCCCCATACGCGCCGGTATTACCGCGGGACCTTGCAGCATTATCTGGACATGGCAGCCGCGATCGTGGCGCTCCTGCCCGCAGAAGCGGTCGATCTTGCGCCGCTGGCCAGCGCGGGCCGCACGGTTCTGGATGACCCGGCGGCAAGTGATGCCGATTTGCGCGATGCAACCGGCGCCTTGCGCGCAGCGATCGCCGCGCTGGTCGAGGCCGTTCACGGCACCGCGCAGGAAAACGCGCTCGACACCCTGATCATGGACCACAGCGAAACAATCCTACTGGAAGATCGCGTCTGGTGCGTCCCGCTTGGCTTTGAACTGCGTCCGCAGGATCTGCCAAAGCCCGCCTGGGACCGGTAACAGCGGGCAATGTCCACGCGCCATCTGGTTGATCCGGACCTGCTGGCCCTGATCGACGCCTTTCCCCGGCTGGACTTGTCGGACGCAACGCTGCCGCAGATCCGCCGCGAGATGCACGCACTGCTGACCGCGCAGCCGCTGCCGGATCTTCCGGTTGACTGGCACGAAGTGGGCATTCCCTCGGGCGAGCCCGCACGCAATGTGCGGTGCCTGCTGGTCAAGCCGCGACCGCTGCCTGAAAAAGCCCCGGCGATCCTGCACTTTCACGGCGGCGGGCACGTGTTCGGCCTGCCCGAAATGGGCCTGCCGCAAGCGATGACATGGGCAACCGAGCTTGGGTGCTTGGTGCTTTCGGTCGATTACCGGCTGGCGCCCGAAACCCCCTTCCCCGGGCCGATGGACGACGCCTATGCGGCTTTGCGCTGGCTTCACACCCATGCAGACATGCTTGGCATCGATCCTGCGCGTATCGCGGTCAGCGGTGAAAGCGCAGGCGGCGCGATGGCCGCGTGCCTGTGCCTGATGGCGCGCGATCGCGGCGAATTCCCGATCGCATTCCAGCATCTGGAAATGCCCCGGTTGTCGGACCTGTTGCCCGACCCGCCCAATCCCTTTGCCGGCGAATTCGTGTGGCTGCCCGAAAACAGCCTCTATTGCCACGATGCCTAT
>CAITOD010000044.1 GCA_903893935.1 uncultured Sphingomonadales bacterium | reverse complement strand
CGCCGCCGAAGTGCTGTGACGCAAAGCATCGCGCGCGCCATCCGCGCCGCCATGCTGACCGCCGATCCGCGCGCCAAAGTGATGGCAACGCGCCGCGTGGCGCGCGACTGGGCGGCCGCGCGATTGGCCCCGCGTTTCGACGTGGCCATGCCCGACACGCCCGCGCGCCCCGATCAGCCCGTGCTGCTGCCCCCCAATGCCATGCCCAAGCGCGGGCGCGGCGGGTCGGAACGCGGGCGGATCGCGCTGCTGCACGCGCTCGCGCATATCGAATTCGTCGCGATCGATCTCGCGCTCGATGCGGCAGGGCGGTTTGGCGGCGAACGCGGCGAACGCTTTGTCAGCGACTGGCTGTCGGTGGCGGCCGACGAGGCGATGCATTTTTCGCTGCTCGCGCGGCGGCTGGTCACGCTCGGCAGCCACTATGGCGCGCTGCCCGCGCACGATGGACTGTGGGACGCCGCGCGCGAGACCGCGCACGATGTGGCCGCGCGGCTGGCCGTGGTGCCAATGGTGCTCGAAGCGCGCGGACTCGATGTCACGCCGTTAACGATTGACCGGTTCACCGTGGGTGGCGACTTGCGCAGTGCGCGCATACTCCAGCGCATCTATAACGACGAGATTCGCCATGTCGGGCTTGGCACCAGCCACTTTGTCAAGGTGTGTGGCGAACGCGGGGATTCGCCGCCCGAATCATGGAAAACGCTGGTCGCGCGCCATTTTCGTGGCTCGGTTAAGCCGCCGTTCAACGACTCGGCGCGTCGATCAGCCGGTCTGTCGTGTGAATTCATGTCAGGGGTTGCCTGAACGCAACACCGCCCCGTACACCTGCGATCGCACCGGGGGTGGGGCAAACACGTGCCTCGTTCGTGTGATCGGGCCAAGCCCGACACCAGCCGGTAACCATCGGGTCAGGTCACAACCGTGGCTGCCCGACGGGCAAACAAGGGTGCGCAAAAGTTAATGCTGCTGAACCGGTTTCTCACTGTCGCGCTAGGCCTTACGATTGGCCTGATTGCTCAACCGGCTTTGGCCAGCAGCGCCGCCTCAGCCGATATCACGTCGCCGCTGCGCGCCGCCGAGGCCGCCCGCAACGGCACTGCGGTCACCACAGGCGACTCCGAATTCCGCCAGCTGTTTGCCAACTGGCGCGCGCTCGACAACGGGCAGCCTTATACCGGCATGGGCTCGGCCAATATCGCCGACACCGGTTCTGCCTCGATCCCGATGCTGGTGCCGATCAGCAGCACCCGCGCGATGAGCAGCAGCTTCGGCATGCGCATGCATCCTGTGCTCGGCGGCTTTCGCATGCACAAAGGCGTCGATCTGCCCGCATCGACCGGCACGCCGATCCACGCCACCGCTGACGGGGTGATCGGCCACGCCGACTGGTTTGGCGGCTACGGCCTGTGCGTCGAAATCGAACACGGCGCCAATCTTGAAACACGCTATGGCCATATGTCGCGCATCGCGGTTGCCGAAGGCCAGCATGTCCACAGAGGCGACGTGATCGGGTATGTCGGCTCGACCGGCCGCTCGACCGGCCCGCACCTCCATTACGAAGTGCGCATCGGCGGCGAAGCGGTCAACCCGGTGCCCTATCTGCAAGTGGCGCAAGCCAGCACCGGCCTCGTGCTGGCCAGCGAAACCGCCACGCCGCAAAGCCCCGAGGAATAAAGTTCGCTATTCCAGGCCGAACACCGGCCGGGTCGCATTTGGGAGAGGATGCGACAATAGAAAAAGGGCGCCGGCAACGGCGCCCTTTATTGTTGGCAAGCGGCAGCGTTATTCCGCCGCGTCGACGACCAGTTCGTTGCGCACATCGACCACGCCGTCGTGCGCCCAGGCAGCGGCAGCGGCCATGCGGCGTTCGCGTGCGGTGCGCACATGGCCGGTCAGCACGACGTGGCCATCCTGGATCGAAACCTTGATCGTTTGCGGGTCGAAGAACCACGACAGACCGAGCGCATGCTCGATGTCGTCGCTCAGCAGTTCGGGGTCGGGTGCGGATTCATGGGCCATTGGTCGTGCCTTTCAAATCGCCGGGAACACACACCTTACCGCGAGTTTGCGACAAATCGAAGATGAATATGCCGCAAGCGCCGCGCCGGCAGATCGCCAATTCCCGTTGTAAATTTTAAGTGTGCAGTTAAAAATACCGCGAACACCCCGACCCGCGTCGGCCGGGGGACCAGGAGGATGGCCCAGATGTATCACCCCAGCGTTCATGCCAGGACCAATCCCGACAAGCCGGCGGTGATCATGGGATCGAGCGGCGAGGTGGTGAGCTATGGCGAACTCGATGCCGCCAGCAACCGCTTTGCGCAGCTCTTGCGCGCACGCGGCTTGCAGATCGGCGATACGATCGCGCTGTGCTTCGACAACCACCCGGTGTTCTTTGCCTTGTGCTGGGGCGCGCAA
The DNA here is from genome assembly GCA_903893935.1 of uncultured Sphingomonadales bacterium. Classification (GTDB taxonomy): domain Bacteria; phylum Pseudomonadota; class Alphaproteobacteria; order Sphingomonadales; family Sphingomonadaceae; genus Novosphingobium. Next base: position 5,039 of record CAITOD010000044.1, on the reverse strand, counting down.
CGCGCCGGCGTGGTCTATGTCGCGATTTCGTGCCGGCTCACCGCGCCCGAAATTGCCTATATCGCGCGCGACAGCGGATCGCGGCTGCTGGTCACCAACCAGGCCTTTGCCGCGGTGCTCGACCAGGTCGCGCAGATCGAACCCGCGCTGCCGCAACTGCGGCTTGATGGCGATGGCGACCACGATCTGATCGCAGCGCTCGCCGCAATGCCCGCCGCACCGGTCGCCGACGAACGCGCCGGGGTCGACATGCTCTATTCATCGGGCACCACCGGCAAACCCAAAGGGGTGCGCGTGCCATTGCCCGAAGACCCGGCGATCGATGCGGGCAACGGCCTGCTCGACATCGCGCGCGGCGCGTTCGGGTTCGGCGCGCATTCGGTCTATCTCTCCCCCGCGCCGCTCTACCACGCCGCGCCGTTGCGCTGGTCGCTGACCGTGCACCGGCTCGGCGGCACGGTCGTGTGCATGGAGAAATTCGATCCCGAACACGCGCTGCAGCTGATCGAGCGCTATCGCGTGACCGACAGCCAATGGGTCCCGACGCATTTCGTACGCATGCTCAAGCTCGATCCCGCCGTGCGCAGCCGCTACGACATGTCGAGCCTGCGCTGCGCGGTCCACGCCGCCGCGCCCTGCCCGGTGCCCGTCAAACACGCCATGATCGACTGGTGGGGCCCGATCCTGCGCGAATATTACGCGGGCACCGAAGGCAACGGTTTTACTTATATTTCGAGCGAAGAATGGCTGCAGCACCCGGGCTCGGTCGGGCGCGCGCTGCTCGGCATTGTCCGCATCTGCGACGAACACGGCGACGAAGTGCCGCGCGGTACCGAAGGCCAGGTGTTTTTCGAAGGTGCCAGCACGTTCCAGTATCACAACGATCCCGACAAAACGCGCGACGCCACCAACAAGCACGGCTGGACCAGCCTCGGCGATATCGGCTGGCAAGACCAGGACGGCTATCTGTTCCTCACCGACCGCAAAAGCTTCATGATCATCTCGGGCGGGGTGAACATCTACCCGCAAGAGATCGAAAGCCTGCTGGTCACCCACCCCAAAGTCGCCGATGTCGCGGTGATCGGCGCGCCCGATCCCGACATGGGCGAACGCGTGGTGGCAGTGGTGCAGCCCGCCGATTTCGCGAGTGCCGGCCCCGCGCTCGCCGACGAACTGACGCAATGGCTGACGCCGCAGCTGAGCCGCGTGAAAATGCCGCGCCAGATCGATTTTCGCGCCGAACTTCCGCGCGAACCCACCGGCAAACTGTTCAAGCGTCTGCTGCGCGACGAATACAAAGCCGCCGCCACCAGCGTGCAAGGATAACCGGCAATGACCAGCGCACCTTCCGCCGTGATCCCGGCCGACATCGGCAACGCGGTGATCGACCCGAACGCCTATGCCGCCTGGACCCCGCTGCTCGACCAGTTCGACTGGCTGCGCGACAATGGCCTTGCCGTCGGCAAAGTCGCTTCGCCCGCCGACCTGCACGAGCCGTTCTGGCTGGTCACCGGTTTTGACGAGGTGATGAAAGTCAGCAAGGACAACCAGACTTTCCTCAACAATCCCAAAAATGCGGTGTTCGGCCTGCGCAGCACCGATGCGCTGGTCCGCACGATCACCGGCGGCAGCCCGCACCTGGTCGAATCACTGGTGGCGATGGATGCGCCCAAGCACCCCAAACTGCGCCGCCTGACGCAGGACTGGTTCATGCCCAAGAACTTGCGCGGGATCGAAGCGCGCATCCGCCAGATCGCCGAGGCAACCGTCGCCCGCATGCTCGATGCCGGCGACGAAGGCGATTTCACCAGGCTGGTCTCCAGCCCTTACCCGCTGCACGTGGTCATGCAGATCCTCGGCGTGCCCGAATCCGACGAACAGCGCATGCTGGTGCTGACCCAGCAAATGTTCGGCGGGCAGGACGAAGAACTCAACCAGTCGGGCATCCGCAATCTGCCGCCCGAAATGATCACGCAGATCGTCGCCGGCGCGGTCAGGGATTTCGAAGCCTATTTCGCAGGCCTTGCCGCCGAGCGGCGGAAATGCCCCGCCGACGATGTCGCCACGATCATTGCCAACGGCCAGATCGATGGCGCGCCGCTAAGCGACCGCGACACCGCCGGTTACTACATCATCACCGCGAGCGCCGGGCACGACACCACTTCGGCCTCGACCGCCGGCGCCATGCTCGCGCTCGCACAAGATCCCGAACACTTCGCGCTGGTCAAAGCCAACCGCGACCTGCTGCCCGGTATCGTCGAAGAAGCCATCCGCTGGACCACCCCGGTGCAGCATTTCATGCGCACCGTAGCCCAAGACACCGAGCTCGGCGGGCAGCGCCTCGCCGCCGGCGACTGGCTGATGCTCAACTATGTCGCCGCCAACCACGACCCGGCACACTTCCCCGACCCGCGCCGTTTTGACGCCACGCGCGAGGCCAACCGCCACATCGCGTTTGGCGCCGGCGCGCACCAGTGCCTGGGGCTCCATCTCGCCCGGCTGGAAATGCGCGTGCTGTTCGAAGTGCTGCTTGACCGCATCGACCATATCGAACTGGCCGGAGAGCCAGCGCGGGCGAAGTCGACCTTTGTGGGCGGGTTGAAACGGTTGCCCCTGCGGTGGAAGGCGGCGTGAGTGCCTGATTACCCGATCTCGTCCGCCAGCCGCCTGACCAGGGCCCGCACGTCGTCCGCCATATCGGCCCGGCCGAGTGCGAGTTCAAGCGTCGCTTCGACAAACCCCAGCTTGCTGCCGCAGTCATAACGGCGGCCCGCGAAAGTCACCGCATGGAACGGTTGTTCGCCGATCATGCGCGCCATGGCGTCGGTCAGCTGGATTTCGCCGCCGGCACCTTTGCCCTGGTTTTCGAGCGTGCGCATGACTTCGGGTTGCAGGATATAGCGGCCCGAGATGATCAGGTTCGAAGGTGCATCGGCGAGCTTGGGTTTTTCGACGAGGCCGAGCACTTCGGTAAGGCCGTGCGCGACGTGCGCGCCGGGCTTGATCACGCCGTAGCTGGAGACTTCTTCGTGCGGCACTTCGAGCACCGAGATCAGATTGCCGCCGACTTCGTTGTAAGCTTCGACCATCTGCTTCATGCAGCCGGGCGCGCCGATCATCAGTTCGTCGGGCAGGAAGATCGCGAACGGTTCGTCACCGACAATGGCGCGCGCGCACCAGATCGCGTGGCCGAGGCCGAGCGGGACTTGCTGGCGCACGGTGACGAGGTTGCCCGGCTGGATGCGGGTGGGTTCGAGCACGTCGAGCGCTTTGCCGCGCCCTGTCATCGTGGCTTCGAGTTCGTAGGCGGTGTCGAAATGTTCGACGATCGAGGTCTTGCCGCGCCCGGTTACGAAAATCAGCTGTTCGATGCCGGCTTCGCGCGCTTCGTCGACAGCGTACTGGATCAGCGGGCGATCGATGATCGGCAGCATTTCCTTGGGGATGGCTTTGGTCGCCGGCAGAAAGCGCGTGCCGAGGCCCGCCACAGGGAACACGGCCTTGCGGATGGGCTTGCGCTCGATCGGTGCAGTCATGGCGCTTGTATACCCCCGCAAGTGTTGCCGCATTGTTATCCGAGGCGCGGCTTTGGGAACTTTCTCAACTATTATTGCCATATAAGGCGCGCGCGTTCAGGCGTCGGCAATCATCGCGGTAAAGCTGACTTCGGTGGCGATCCTGTCGCCGAGCATCGCCTTGCCGGCAAATTTGCACACGCGCGCGCGCTTTTGTGTAAAGGCAACGTGGAGATCGAGCAGGCAGCCGGGTTCGACCGGCGTGCGGAACTTGGCTTCCTCGATCGCCATGAAATAGACCAGTTTGCCGGTGCCGGCGAGGCCGAGCGTCTGCACCGCGAGCACACCGGCGGCTTGCGCCAGTGCCTCGATCTGCAAGACCCCGGGCATGATCGGGCGGCCGGGGAAATGCCCCTGAAAGAACTGCTCGTTCATGGTCACGGCCTTGATCGCGTGAATGCGCTCGCCCGGCACGAGCTCCACCACCCGATCGACCAGCAACAGGGGATAGCGGTGCGGCAGCGCCGCCATCACCCCGTTGATATCGAACGCCAGCGACGCGGCCGCCGGCGTTTCACCTGGTTCGCTCATGCGCGGATCAGCGGCCCTGCGGCTGCTTCTTGGTGGTGGCGGGTGCGGCTGCGCCCGATTCGGCGGCTTCAGCGGCAGCTGCGGCCTGTTCCTGCGCCTGGCGTTCGCGGGCTTCGCGCGGCAACCAGCCGGCCGGCGGGGTGACGCTGACCGAAGGCACGATCAGGTTGAGCTGATCGAGGATGTCCTGGTTGAGGTTGTAGGCCTGGTCGGCTTTGACCACCGATTGCGAATCGAGCACGAGCGTGATCTTGCGCTTGGTCATCGCGGCCTGGGTCGCGGCATCGAGCTTTTCGGTAATCTGTTCGACCGCGTACTGGCGGGCGAGGTTGACCGGTTCGATGATCTGTTCGAGTTCCTGCTGACCCGACTGCTGGATCTGCTGGATCTGGGTATATTCGGTTTGCAGCGCGTTGGTGTCGGGCTTGGCGGCGGCGCGGTCTGCCTTGAACTTGTCGACCAGCGGGCCCAGCTGCGCCTTCAGCGCGGCCTTGCGCGTCTTGAGCTGGTCGAACTGCGCCTTGTAAGTGGTTTGCAGCTGGGTCACGGCAGCTTTGTAAGCGTTCGATGCGAACACCACGGCCTGCGAATTGGCGATGCCGACGCCTGCGGCAACGACGCCACCGGCAGTCTGGGCGTAAGCGGCCGGAGCGGCGGCAAGCGAAAGCGCCGCGACAAGCGCGGCTGAGATATGAAGACGTTTCATCAGAACTGGGTTCCCACGTTGAAGCTGAACACTTTGCGCGTATCGCCATAGACGTATGTCAGGGCTTTGGCGATATCGATGCGGAAGGGGCCGAAAGGCGAATTCCAGTTGACCCCGAAACCAAACGAAATGCGCGGTGCCGGGCTGTTGCCGACGTATGATTCAAGAAACTTCTGGGCAATCGCGTTTGGCGAGCCGTTCGAAGCCGTGGCATTGGTGGTGTATTT
>CAITOD010000043.1 GCA_903893935.1 uncultured Sphingomonadales bacterium | reverse complement strand
GTGCTTGCGCGTTCTGCGCGTTCAAATCGCCCAGCGGGTAAAAAATTAGGCCCAAGGCGCCTTTAAGGTATTTATTTTCAGAGGCTTGGCGGAGACGGAGGGATTCGAACCCTCGGTACCGGATTTACCAGTACGACGGTTTAGCAAACCGTTGGTTTCAGCCACTCACCCACGTCTCCGGATCGCAGCGGCGAACGTGGCGTATAACCGGGGTGTCCGGGGGCGGCAAGGGGGCCGCGGCTTTTTTCCGGGGGGCGGATTTGCGGGGGCTGGCCGCGCGTTTGAACGCAAAATCGACTCGGCTCATCGCCGGTTCATTGCCCGGGCGCGATTGTCCACCACAACGACGCGGCGCGGGCTTGCCAGATGGCGGGCAGGCGACAATCCTGATGGCTGATAGCGACAAAGAGGCGCGAAGCGATGATCGATCCTGGCAAATCTTGGGCACGGGCGCTGCCGATGGCGGTGCTCGCGCTGCTGATGGCGCCTGCGGTGCATGCGCAAGTGCAGACGATCGATCCCAATTCGGCGATCGATTCCGACCTGAACCATGGCCCGCCGGTGCCGCCGGCCCAACAACCGGCGGTTCCTCCCGCGCCTCTGCCCGGCGCTCCGCCGGTTGCGGGCACGGCACCGGTCTATGCCGCGCCGGGCGCGCAGCCTGCGCCATATGCCGGGGGGCCGGTTGGCGGACCCACTGCGGCGCCGGCGCCGGGCGATACGACTTATCACGAGAGCGAACTCGTCAATGCGGCCGAAGGCGTGTTCGGCAAAGGTGCGCGCGGGCTCGCGCTGATCATTCGCGACATTCTCAAGAAACAGGGTGAGCCCGATGGCTATATCACCGGCAGCGAAGGCGGCGGCGCGGTCGTGCTCGGGTTGCGCTATGGCCACGGTGTGCTGCACCAGAAAATCGAAGGCGAAATGCCGGTCTACTGGACCGGGCCCTCGCTGGGCTTCGATCTGGGCGGCAGTGTCGCCAGCACGTTCGTGCTGATCTACAATCTCCACGACACCGAAAAGCTGTTTCACCGCATCGCTGCCGGCGAGGGCCAGGCCTATCTGGTCGGCGGGTTCAACGTGTCCTATCTGCGGCGCGGCGATCTGGTGGTGATCCCGGTGCGGGTCGGCGGCGGCATCCGGCTCGGGGTCAATGCGGGCTATATGAATTTCACGCACAAGTCGAAATGGTTCCCGTTCTGACCGGGTAATTGGCCGGGGTAATTGCGAGTCCGCAAAAGGCTTGCGCCCCGCGCGCCGCGGGAGCATTGGGGCGCCGCCGCCGCCTTCGAGGCGTGGCGGTGCCCGATTGTCATTGCGAGGAAAGCGTAAACACCGATGCTCGAAGCGCTAGGAGCCCAGCCCGCCGATGCCCTGCTGGGGCTGATCAAGCTCTACAATGCCGATCCGCGGCCCGGCAAAATCGATCTCGGTGTCGGCGTCTATCGCACCGCGACGGGCGCGACCCCGGTGTTCAAGGCGATCAAGGCGGCCGAAGCCCGGCTGATCGCGGTGCAGGACAGCAAGAGCTATCTCGGCCCCGAAGGCGACATGGGCTTTGTCCGCGCGCTGATCCCATATGTGTTCGGCGCCGGGTTCGATGCGAGCCGGGTTGAAGGCATGCAGGCGCCGGGCGGCACCGGCGCGGTGCGGCTGGCGATCGAAGTGGCCAAGCGCGCGGGCGTGCGCCGGGTGATCATGGGCACGCCGTCGTGGCCCAACCATGCGCAGATCATCGCCGCAGCGGGGCTCGAACTGGTCACTTTCCGCCACGGGACGGCCGAAGGCACCGCCGATCTCGATGCCCTGAAAGCCGCGCTGGCCGAGGCCGGGCCCGGCGATGCGGTGCTGCTGCACGGGTGCTGCCACAACCCCAGCGGAGTCGATTATACGCCCGCGCAATGGGATGAAATCGCGCCCATGCTGGTCGGGCGCGCGGTGTTGCCGCTGATCGATCTGGCGTACCAGGGGCTCGGCGCGGGCATGGAAGCCGATGCCTATGGGCTGCGCACCGTGCTCGCGGCAGTGCCCGAAGCGCTGGTCGCCTATAGCTGCGACAAGAATTTTGGGCTCTATCGCGACCGCGTTGGCGCGTTTTATGCCGTGACCGGCGATGCCGATGCACTGAGCCGCGCCATGGCCAATGGCGCCGCCATCGCGCGGGCGAGCTGGTCGATGCCGCCCGACCACGGCGCTGCCGCCGTGCGCCTGGTGCTGGACGATGCCGAACTGACCAAAGAATGGCTCGCCGAACTCGACGATATGCGCGGCCGCATGCGCGAAGTGCGCGACCGGCTGGCCGCCGCGCAGCAAGTCGGGCCGATCGCGATGGCGCCGCTTGGCATCCAGAACGGGTTGTTTTCGATGCTGCCTTTGTCGGGTGAGCAGATCCAGGCGCTGCGCGCCGATCACGCGATCTATATGGCGGGTTCTGGGCGCATCAATATCGCCGGGCTGACCAGCACCAATATCGAACCGTTTATCGAGGCCTTGCGGGCGGTTACCGCGTGACTGCCTGCATCCGCATCAGGTAACGCGCCAGCACATCGATTTCGAGGTTGACCACGCTGCCCGGCGCCAGCGCGCCGAGCGTGGTCACTTCGGCGGTGTGCGGGATGACATTGACCGCAAACCGCGCGCGGCGATCGGCTTCGTCGGCAACGCTGTTGACAGTCAGCGACACGCCGTCGACCGTGATCGAGCCTTTGGCGGCGATGTAAGGCGCAAGCTCGGCCGGGGCGAGGAATTCGATCCGGTGCGATGCGCCTTCGGGGGTGATCGACGCGACTTCGCCCACCGCATCGACATGGCCGGTGACGATATGCCCGCCCAATTCATCGCCCAGTTTGAGCGCGGGTTCGAGATTGAGCCGCGCGCCGACCTGCCATTGCGCCGGCGCGGTGCGGCGGATCGTCTCGGCCGAAACATCGACCGCAAACCACGCCGTGCCCGCTTCGGCGCCGAACCCGGTGCCTTTGTCGACCACCGTCAGGCACACGCCCGAACACGCGATCGAGGCGCCGATCGCGATGCAATGCGGATCGCGCCGCGTCGCCACGGTCATGCGCGTGTCGCCGCGATGCGCGATCGCCAGCACGCTGCCCTGTTCGACAATGATGCCCGTAAACATGTCGGCTTCCCCCCGATAGTCGTGCCAAGCTTCAGCGCAGACGGTCGTAGATGTCGAGCGTGTCGCTGCCAAGCGTCAGCTGCGCGACTTGCCCCCAGCGACCATGCGCCGCGTCGAGCCGATCGAGCCCGATGTCGCCGACCGCGGGAAGGCCCGCGCCAATCACGATCGGCGCGCGATAGAGCATGAGACGATCGACCCGGTCTGCGGCCAGGAAAGCCGCCGCAGCACCCGCGCCGCCTTCGACATACAAATACTGCGCCGAGCCAAAGGCATGCGGCACCGAAATGTCTGCGACCGCGCGCCAGCCATCGGGTGCATGGCCGCGCGTCAGCACCCAGCGTTCGGGGCTGCGATCGGCGAGCCCGGGCAGCCGCACATCGAGCCGGGGCGCATCGGCGCGCAACGTGCCGCCGCCGACGAGAATCGCATCGGCGCGCGCGCGGCTGGCATGCACATGCGCGCGCGCTTGCGGCCCGGTGATCCACCGGCTTTCGCCCGAAGCAAGCGCGATCCGGCCATCGAGCGACATGGCCAGCTTGAGCGTGACATGCGGCCGCGCCTCATGCGTGCGCAGCAGGTATCCGGCCAGCGACCGGCGCGCGGCGGCGTGGTCGATCACATCGACTGCAATCCCCGCCGCGCGCAGCCGCGCCACGCCGGCCCCGGCGGTGCGCGGATCGGGGTCGGTGCAGCCGATGACCACGCGCGCCGGGCGGGCGGCGATAACCAGATCGGTGCAAGCGGGCCCGCGCGCGCTGCTATGCGCGCAAGGTTCGAGCGTGACATACAGCACCGCGCCGTGCGCCGCGTCGCCGGCCAACGCCAGCGCCTGCGCCTCGGCATGCGGCCGGCCGCCCGCTTGCGTAAAACCGCGCCCGATCACGCGGCCCTCGGCTACCAGGATCGCGCCCACTGCCGGGTTGGGGCGGCTGAGCGGGCGGCCGCGCGCGGCGAGTGTGGCCGCCGCCTGCATCCACCGCGCCTGGTCGGGCGCGCTCAAGGTGCCGGGGTCGCTGTCGCTTCGGGGTCGACCACCGGCTTGGCGCCCTTTTCGAGATAGCGGTCGAGCAGCGCCTTGTTGCGCGCCGCTTCGGCGCGCGCTTCGGCGGCGCGTTCGAGCACGCCCTGCTTGTACATCTTGTCGGTGTCCATGCCGCTCGCGGCACCCACCGCCTTGTACATCTGCCGCACATCTTCGTCGCGGCGTTCTTCTTCGGCCGCTTCGGCGCGCGCCTTGCGCGCGGCGGCGATATTGCCGGCGATGATTTCGGCGTCGCTGCGATCGGCGCGCCACGAATTGATATAGATGACTTTGGGCGGCGGCGGCAGCGCGCGCCCGCCCTGGCCGACCATTACCCACAGCATCGAGCCGGTCACCGCACTTGCGAGCAGCACGCCGGGCACGCGAAACTCGCCGGGCGCACCCAGCACCCGCCACAGATCGATCGCCGCGCGGCGCGGGGAAACCGGGCTCAAACACGCTTTCATCGCGCCATCATAGGGATTGCCGTGCTGGTTTGCTAGAGCAT
>CAITOD010000042.1 GCA_903893935.1 uncultured Sphingomonadales bacterium | reverse complement strand
TCGCCCTGATCGGAAACGGTGCCCCAGGTGCCGGCGATCGTCTTCAGGCTGTCGGGCAGCACGCCGGCGCGGTGCGCGGCCTGGAACGGTTTGCGCAGAAACGGCGAAAACAGCGCGTCTTCCTTGCCCGCGGTGGTTACCGCCCATTCGCCGTCCTTGGCCCAGTCGGCATAAGTCTGCGGATCGGCTTTGACCGCGGCGATGAACCCGGCCTTGTCGACCCCCGACATCGAAAACATCACCGAGACGCTCATCATCTCTTCGCGCGGGGTCTTGAACACCGACGATCCGGCGCTCGCGGCAATATCGGCATCACCCGTCGCATCGATCACGCGTTTGGCGAGGATCGCTTCTCGCCCGGCTTTGCTTTCGGTCACGATCCCGCGAATTTCGCCATCTTGAAGAATGGGCGCGACGAACATGCGGTGCAGCATCGGGTGCACGCGCGCCTCGGTCACCAGCACATCGGCGACATATTTGAACGCTTCGGCATCGAGCGCGTGGCTGATCGATTGCGGCTCGGGCAGCGCTGCGCCCATTGCTTTGGCGCGGTCTTCGAATTCGCGGCCGATGCCTTCGCTGTCGATCGTGGTCGGGTGCCGGTACCAGGCAAAGCCTTCGACACCGACCTGGGTGATATTGCCGCCAAAACAGCCATAGCGTTCGACCAGCGTGGTCTCGGCCCCCGCGCGCGCGGCGGCAAGTGCTGCCGCCAGCCCGCCTGGGCCGGAGCCGACCACCAGCACATCGGTTTCATGGATCACGGCGATCTGCCGCGCGGGTTCGGTGATTGTCAGAGCCATCGCGCGCTTGGCTGCGACGGATCGCGCCGCGATGCCATGGCCAACACCAGGCTATCGCAAAAAGGCAAACCGGCTTGCGCATGCATGCCACCGCGGCATGGGCATCGCTGCAATCCGCGCGTTCGCCCGCCGCTCGGCGAGGCGCCTTATTGCCCCTGCTGCGGCGGATCGGGCACTTTGTCCCACGGCGACTGCGCCGCTTTGGCTTCGCCCGCCTGCGCCGCCATTTCCTGCTCGGTCTCTTCAGCCGAAGGCACACTGCAATAGGCCGTCAGCAACACGCCGCCGGCCCACAGCAGCGCCTTCCAGCGGCTGGCGAACAGCGTGTTCAGTTTGGGGCCGGGGAACATCATGGCGAGAGGCTACCCGATCGCGGTTAACATTTGATCTGTTCCGGGCGTCCGGATTGCGGCCAAATGTGAAAAAGCCCGGGAATGATCCCGGGCTTTTCCGTTTGCACTTCGCAATTGCTGATTGGAATATCAGCGCTTCGAGAACTGGAAGCTCTTGCGGGCCTTGGCGCGGCCGTATTTCTTGCGTTCCCCGACGCGCGGGTCGCGGGTCAGGAAGCCGGCGGCTTTGACTGCGCTGCGCAGCGCGGGTTCGTACTTCGACAGGGCCTGGGCGATGCCGTGCTTGACGGCGCCTGCCTGGCCCGACAGGCCGCCGCCCTTGACGGTGCAGATCACATCGTACTGCGCGTCGCGGCCGGCCACCTGGAAGGGCTGGTTGATCACCAGACGCAGCGTGGGGCGCGCGAAGTAGACTTCCTGGTCGCGGCCGTTGACAGTGATCTTGCCCGAGCCGGGCTTGATCCACACGCGGGCAACCGCGTCTTTGCGGCGGCCGGTGGCGTACGAGCGGCCCTGCTTGTCGATTTCCTGCTGGCGCAGCACGGCTTCGGGGCCGGTGCGGATCACGGGAGCGGTTTCGCCGAATTCGGCTGGGGCAGTTGCCGACAGATCCATCAGATCGGCCAGGCTGGATACGGTATCGGTGTCAGCCATTATGCACCCACCTTGTTCTTGCGATTGAGCGAGGCGACGTCGAGCACTTCGGGCTGGTTGCCCGCGTGCGGGTGCTCGGCGCCGTTATAGAGATGCAGCGCGCGCATTTGCGCACGGCCAAGCGGCCCGCGCGGAATCATGCGTTCGACCGCCTTTTCCACCACGCGTTCGGGGAAACGGCCGCCGAGCAGCTTGCCCGCGGTCAGTTCCTTGATCCCGCCGGCATACCCGG
>CAITOD010000041.1 GCA_903893935.1 uncultured Sphingomonadales bacterium | reverse complement strand
GGTCGATCCGCAATCGCGCGCGCTCGGGAATCTGGTTTCGGACCGCAGCGTGGGTTTTGCGGTCGGGCCGCGCTTTTCCTGGGCGGTGTTCGATGCCGGGCGCGTGCGCGCGGCGATCCGCGCCGCCAATGCGCGCAGCGACGAGGCGGCGGCACGCTACACCAAAGCGGTGCTCGCAGCGTTGGCCGACAGCGAGACCGCGATCAATCGCTATGCGGCGGCGACAACCACGGTGGCCGAACGCGAAGCGGCGCTTGCTGCAAGCGCGAAATCGCTCGATCTTGCGCAACAGCGCTTCCGCGCCGGCGAAGACGACCGGCTGGCCTTGCTGCAGGCGCAATCGGCATACGCCAATGCACAGCGCGCCGCGTTCCAGGCGCGCGAATCCGCATTCGAGGCCTATGCCGCGCTGGTCAAGGCGCTCGGCGGCGGCTGGGTGGCCGACGCCAACCCAACTGCCCCTAGCGGCGGATGACCAGGTTGCGGATTTCGGTCATGTCTTCGATGGCAAAGCGCACGCCTTCGCGGCCCAGGCCCGAATCCTTGACCCCGCCATAGGGCATGTTGTCGACGCGGAACGACGAGACATCATTGACCAGCACGCCGCCGACATCGAGCTTGTCCCACGCGTCGAGCACTTTGTGGATATCGCGCGTGAACAGGCCGGCCTGAAGCCCGAACTTGCTGTCGTTGACTTCCGCGAGCGCTTCATTCCAGTCGGAGAACTTCGACAGGATCACCGCCGGGCCGAACGCTTCCTCGCGATAGAGATCGGCCGAACGCGAGACGTTTTCGAGCAGCGTCGGTTCGAGCATCGCGCCTTCGCAGCCGCCGCCGGCGAGCAATGTTGCACCTGCAGCAATTGCAGCATCGATCCAGCGCTTGAGCCGCGCGGCTTCCTTGGCCGAAATCATCGGGCCGATGAACGTGGTGCGGTCTTTGGGATCGCCCATCACCAGCGTTTTGACTTTGGCCGCCAGCATGTCGCGGAACTGGTCGTAGACGCTTTCGTGCACGATCACGCGCTGGACGTGGATGCAGCTTTGCCCCGACTGGTAATAGCCGCCGAAGATGATGCGCGCCAGCGCATGGTCGAGATCGGCATCGGCATCGACCACCACCGCGGCATTGCCGCCGAGTTCGAGCACGACTTTCTTCTTGCCCGCTTTGGCTTTCAGGTCCCAGCCCACGCCGGGCGAGCCGGTGAAGCTCAGCAGTTTCAGGCGTTCGTCGGTGGTGAACAAGTCGGCACCGTCGCGGCTGGCGGGCAGCATCGAAAACGCGCCTTCGGGCAGATCGGTTTCGGCGAGCACTTCGCCGATGATGATCGCACCGAGCGGCGTGAGCGAGGCGGGCTTCATCACGAACGGGCAGCCGACCGCAAGCGCGGGCGCGATTTTGTGCGCGGCGAGGTTCAGCGGGAAATTGAACGGCGAGATAAAGCTGCACGGCCCGATCGGCACGCGCTTCCACATGCCGAGATAGCCTTTGGCGCGCGGCGAAATGTCGAGCGGCTGGACTTCGCCGTAATTGCGCGTCGCTTCTTCGGCGGCAATGCGGAACGTGTCGATCAGCCGGGTCACTTCGCCTTCGGAATCGGCGATCGGCTTGCCCGCTTCGACGCACAGCGCATAAGCGAGCTCGTCGAAGCGTTCGCGAAACCGCCGCACGCAGTGATCGAGCACAGCCTGACGCTCGAAGCTCGCCATCGCTGCCATCGGCTCGGCCGCGCGCACCGCGCCGGCGATCGCTTCATCGATCACATCGGGGGTGGCGAGTGCGGTGTGGAACGCCACTTCGCCGGTGTATTTGTCGGTCACCGCCAAGGCAGTGTTGGGCTGGGCCGCGCGGTTGTTGAGATAGAGCGGATAGGTATCTTGCAGCTTGACCATGGGGCCTCCGCCTCGAGCAGGGGGGACCGCAGCGGAGGTTTGGCGAATCTCCGCTGCGGTCGGAATCGATCAGAGCGCGCGGCTGAGCGTCTTGATCTCGTGGTTGAGAATGTGGTCGTTCTCGCTGTAATCGACCGGGCAGTCGATCAGATGCACGCCGGGGGTATCGAACGTGTGCGCCAGCAATTCGGCCAGATGCGCGCTGCTTTCGACACGGTGGCCGATCGCGCCATAGCTTTCGGCATATTTGACGAAATCGGGGTTGCCATACGTCAGGCCGAAATCCTCGAAGCCCATGTTGGCCTGTTTCCACCGGATCATGCCATACGATCCGTCGTTGAGGATCAGCACGGTCAGGTTGAGCTTCAACCGCACCGCGGTTTCCATTTCCTGGCAGTTCATCATGAACCCGCCGTCGCCACAGATCGCCATGACTTTGCGATCGGGGTAGATCATCGCCGACATCATCGCGCTGGGCAGGCCCGCGCCCATTGTCGCGAGCGCGTTGTCGAGCAGCACGGTGTTGGGGCGATGCGCGGCATAGCCGCGCGCGAACCAGATTTTGTAAACGCCGTTGTCGAGGCAGATGATCCCGTCATCGGGCACTGCCGCGCGCACTTGCGCGACGAGATGCGGCGGGAAAATCGGAAAGCGCGCGTCGGCGGCGAGCGGCGCGGTGTGCGCCAGCTCCGCCTCGCGGAAGCGCAACATCGCATCCGATGTCCACGATCCCGACGGCACGATATCTTCCTTCATCTGCCAGATCGCATTGGCGATATCGCCGATCACTTCGATATGCGGGAAATAGACCGGATCGACTTCGGCGGTGCGGGTCGACACATGGATCACCGTGGGGCCGCCGGTGCGCATGAAGAAGGGCGGCTTTTCAATCACGTCGTGGCCGACATTGACAATGCAGTCCGACGATTCGATCGCACGGTGGACGAAATCGCCCGCCGAAAGCGCCGCACAGCCGAGGAACTTGGGATGGCGTTCGTCGATCACGCCTTTGCCCAGTTGCGTCGTCAGATAGGGGATGCCGGTCTTTTCGATGAATTGCAGCAGCATGCGGCTGGTGATCGTACGGTTGGCGCCGGCGCCGATCACCAGGACGGGGTTCTTGGCCGCTTCGAGCGCTTCGACCGCCTGACGCACCGATTTGGGATCGGCGCTGGGACGGCGGACCTGGCTGCGGTGCAGCGGAACTTCATCGGTGTACTCGTCGGCAATGTCTTCGGGCAGTTCGATATGCGTGGCGCCGGGCTTTTCCTCTTCGGCGAGGCGGAACGCTTCGCGCACGCGGCTCGGGATGTTGTCGGCGCTGGCCATCTGGTGCGCGTATTTGGTGATCGGGCCCATCATCGCGACGACGTCGAGGATCTGGAACCGGCCCTGCTTCGATTTCTTGATCGGCTTTTGCCCGGTGACCATCAGCATGGGCATGCCGCCCAGCGTGGCATAAGCCGCTGCGGTCACCAGATTGGTGGCGCCCGGCCCGAGCGTCGACATGCACACGCCGGTCTTGCCGGTGTGGCGGCCATAAGTCGCGGCCATGAAGCCTGCGCCTTGTTCGTGGCGGGTGAGGATCAGCTTGATCTTGGTCGAGCGCGACAGCGAATCGAGCATGTCGAGGTTTTCTTCGCCCGGCACCCCGAAAATATATTCGCAGCCTTCTGCCTCAAGGCATTGCACGAACAGATCCGACGCTTTGGTGGAGTGGGTCTTGGGCGGCTCATTCGACATGGCAGGTTCCTCGCGCGCAAAAAGCAGGGATCGATGGAGCATTGAACAGGCAAAAAACGGGAAAAAGCAGGGTCGTGTCTGATACGTCGCAGAGTCTTCGCCTGGTGCGCAACCGATCTCCGGCTACACCAATAGGATCGCAAACCTTTGGTCGCACGACACATTACACACGATAATCTGGCGTTCTCCCCCAAAGCACGAAGCAGGCCCGCTATTCGTACCTTTGATGCGAGTATTTATCATTTTCGTGACGCGTCAAGCCTGCGATCGCGCGCGCGAACAAACCTTGCGCAGAATAGCGCCTTGATGCCCCTCCCCATCAGGGGAGGGGCCAAATAGTGCCCGCCCGTTCGCAGCGCCCCGTCAGTCCGCGTTGTCGAGATTGGTCGCGTCGGCCAGCAGATCGACTTGCGCGGTGCAGCCTTGCGCGAGCAGCGCGGCGGCGGCGTCGTCGAGCGTTTGCGGAACCGTCGGCAACAGCTTCAGCTCGATCGTCACCGGGTTTGCGGCAATGCCGGCCAGTTGCACTTTGGCGCCATTGGCAATCGCGATCGTGTCAACCGGCCAGGGGCGAACCGCTTGCCCGGTCATGAAGGCGACCGGTGCAGTGGTCTTGCCGCCCGAACTCGACAGCGTGAGCGTCGCGTCGGCCGCGTTCGACGGGCGCCACAGCGCCAGCGCCTTGGCGTTGACCACGCAGAACGGCCCGCCGCGGGTGGTATCGACCATCCACAGATTGGTCGGGCGCGGCGGTGTGGCAATGCCGCGCGTCGCCCCGGTGCGCGTCTGGCGCAAGCCGTTGTCGGCGAGCAGCGCGCTGATGCCATTGACAGTCTTGGTACCATTGCCCGCCACCGGCACCTGGCCCGGCGCATTGCCGCCGTGCAGCACGCGCGTGCCGTGGGCATCGAGAACCGTCACCGAGTCGCCCGGCTTGAGCACGATCGAGCCGTTTTCGGGCAGCTTGGTGCCCGGGGGATAGCTGCCGGCCGAAGGGCCATTGGCGCGCACCACGATCGTTGCCGCGTGCGCCGCACCGGCGGCGGCAATCAGCCCGCCCGAAACAACAAACCCCAGCGTCAGCGTCCGAAGCCATTTTGAACCATGATCAATCGAGGACATAAAACCCTGCATCCTTCTGCTTGGAGAGCCTCAGCACAAAATTGGCCAAAGCCTTGTCTTCGGGGCGTTCGGCCGCCAGCGCCGTGAGCCGGGCCAATGCATCGGCATCGCCCCCGATCGCAGCATTGGCCAGAGCCTGAAACGCCTGCAATTCCTCTGCGCCCATATCGGGCACAGGTTCGTATACATCAATATCCTTTGCCCGGCCACGCAAGACAACGCGCCCAAGCGGCCGAAATATCGACAGCCCCGAACGTTGCACCGCCGGGCCGCTGATCAGCACGCTGCTGCCCAATTGTTTGTTGGCCGATTCCATCCGGGCGGCAGTGTTCATCGAATCGCCAAGCGCGGTGTACTGAATACGGCCTTCACCGCCGAAATTGCCCACCACCGCTTCGCCCCAATGCACGCCGACGCGCGTGCGTCCGATCGGGGGGGCTTCTGGCGGGGCAGAGGCGCGAAATTCCTCGCCCGCGCGGTTCATGGCGATCGCCGCCTCGATACAGCGGCGCCCGTCGTCGGGCCGCGCAATCGGCGCGCCCCAGAACGCGACCACCGCATCGCCGACAAATTTGTCGATCGTGCCGCCATGCGCCAGCACCACGTCGCTCAACATGTCGAGATAGCGGTTGAGCAGGCTGGCGACCATTTCGGGCGGGATCGCAAAGCTCAGTTTGGTAAAGCCTTCGAGATCTGAAAACAGCACGAACAGCTCGCGCTTTTCGCCGCGCAATTGCAGCGAATCCGGGTCGCGGATGATCTGCGCGGCAATATCGCTCGGCAGGTATTTGCCCAAAGCACCCTGGGCAAACCGCCGCTGTTCCGAGCTGAGCGTGCGTGCCAGCACGCTGACCACCAGAAAGCCGGCGAACCAGCCGATCAGCCAGCCGGCGGCGGGCAGCCCATACGTCTCCACCCCTTCGCGTGCGAGCAGAAACGGATAGCCGATGAGCAGGATCATCTGCACCAGCACGGCCAGACCCGATACGAGTGCGCGCCGGTTAAGACCTGCGGTGGCACCGCCCGCGCCGACCACGAGCACCGCCACCAGCCACAACGCCACATTGGGAATCGGGCTGAGCCGGCGCCCGTCGAGCATTTGCGCGAGCATCACCGCAAACAGGTCCATCCCCCACATCGACCGCGATTCGCCTTTGGCGGTCACGCGGCTGAGCGGGGTCTGAAAAATATCGATGTCTTCGATATTGCCGCCGATCAGCACATAGCGGCCCTTGATCTGCTCGCCGATCAGGTCGCCCGCCCCCGGGGTCTGGTAAATCGTGTCGTCGGCAAATGTGTCGATCGGGATCGCGGCAAATGTCGGTTCGTCGGCCAGCGCCGGCCGGCGCCACGCGATCGAGCCGGTGTATCCGGCAAAATCATGCGCTTCGGGCAGCATCGCATTGGGCATGCGCGGCGGCGCGCCGGGCAGCAATTCGGCCCAGCGGCGCATCACATTGTCCGAATCGGTCTGCATGACAATGCTGGCCGGATGCACGTGCGGGCCGCGGATGGCCTTGTGGAAGGCATCGAGGAATTGCTGCTGGCGATAAAGTATCTTGTCGCTGGCCGCAGCGCTCGAGGCATAGGCCAGATAGGTCGGCGTATGCATGGCGCGGAACGCGGCGATCAGCTGCTGGTCTTCGGGCTGCGGCTGGTCGACCAGCACGTCGATGCCGATCGCTTTGGCGCCCATCGTGTCGAGCCGCGCCAGCGCGCGCGCCAGCACGCCGCGATCGAGCGGCGAACGCTTGCCGGTGTTGATCAGCGTGTCATCGGTATAAGGCACGATGACAATGCGATTGTCCTGCCGCACCAGCGGCGCCGAGACCACCGAGCGCGCATCGAACAGCGCGTGTTCGCCATCGAGCAGCAGCGGCAGCGACCAGCTGCCGCGCGCGACGAGCACCGCGATCAGCATGACCACGCCCGCCAGCACCAGCCGCAAAGCGCCGATC
>CAITOD010000040.1 GCA_903893935.1 uncultured Sphingomonadales bacterium | reverse complement strand
GAAGAGGAAGGCGTGCTGGCTTTAACGGAAGACGGCATCGAATGCCTGCGTGACATCCTTGCCGATCATCGACGGGGTCAAGCCTAGCCCGGCAGCGACCGCCACCGGATGCCTACGTAAGAACGAAGGGCAGCTTGAGCTATTTGGTGATTATTTCCAGTCAGGCCCCTTCGTCCGCAAGCCCCAACATGGGAGAGAGTTAAAGCGGATCCACGAATGGTTGGTGTCGGCGTGACTGGACGTTCCCAGTCACGACGTCGTCCGGCAGGAAAGTCCCAGTTCCCGACATCGTGAACACGGGAGGCAACGCCCGTCGGTCACTGCGGGGTTCGGGGCTAGCGATCGACGCCATGAATGGCGACCATGGTGCGCATCCGACCGCTCGTGCTTGCATCATTCTTGCGCCAAAAACCATTGACCAGACTACCGCACAACCCGCACCCGATCCCCATCATACCCCAACCGGAACACCGGCGCCGGCGTCCCGCCAAACTGCGCGCGCACCAGTTCCGGGTGGTCCGCCAGGCTGCGCCCGGCCATGCCCCAGTAGTCGATAAAGCTCCACACTTCGTCGTCGCCGGTGACCCACCAGCTGTAGCTCTGGGTCGGTTCTTCGGGCGGGTTGGCGGCGACGAGGCCGTTGCCGTTGATCATGCGCCAGGGGCCGGCCAGCCGGTCGGCGACCATGCCGTAGAGGCCGTTGGGGCCGGCGAGCGCGCCCGGGGCAAAGGTATGCCGCTGGGTGGACCAGAACAGGTAATAGCGGCCTGCGCGATGGACCAGGCACGGGCGTTCGAGTTCGTTGTTGACGCCGATCGCTTCGACCAGCGGGTTTTCCAGCACCCAGCTTTCGCCTTCGCGCGTGGCCATGCCGATCACGCCGTTGTGCGGATCGGCGTTCCATGCGGCACTTGCGGTGAACACCACATGCGCTTTGCCCGTGGCCGGATCACGGAACCACGCGGGGTCGCGAAAGGCCTTGATCGTGCCGGGGACCGGGTTGGCGGTTTCCTGCCGGTCGAGCACATAGCGCAGACCGTCGGCCGCGACGATTTCGCGCAAGTGCTGCCATGCGCCGATGCCGTGATCATCGAGCCGGGCATCGACCGCAAACAGCCGCTGTTCGACCGAAGGCGCACCGCCGCGCCGCCCCGCCACGGTGTAGAACAGCGTGACCGTGGCGCCATCATCGGCGAGCACCGCGCTGCCGGCCCATTCGCGCGTGCCGGGGTTCAGCCCATCGGGCAGCGCGTGGCCATGGTCGCGCCAGCCATCGCGCCCGCGCGAAAGCAGGCGGATGCGCGCCAGCGCATGGCGATCGGCCGGATCGGGCAGCACCGGCGCGCTGAGGAAAAACCACCAGCTGCGCCCGAGGTGCTGCACCGTGCGGCCATCTTCGTGCGCGAGCGGCCAGCAATCCCACAGATCGAGCCCGGGCACGATCGGCGCAACATCGGCGGCAGTGATCACCGGCAGCAGCGGCGGATCGGCATAGTCGGCGGCGATCCAGGGGCTGGCGCCGAAATTGTCGCACACAGGTGGCGCCGGCTGGCGGGCTTCGGTCATCGGTCAGGCAGTCTCTGGCAAAGGTCAGGAGGGGAATGGCAACAGGCGAGCGGGCACACCCGGCCCGGCCAGATGGAACAGCGCCACCGTTTCGGCGCGCAACGGCGGCAGCGGCAGCCCGGCGTGCGCGAGCCAGTCGCCGGTGAAGCGCGCCGGTTCGGCACCGGCCCACACACCCGGCACCGGCGGCACACGCCCCGCGAGCCCGCCCGCAATGCCCAGGAGCCGCACATCGCGCGCGCCTTCCCCGGCGAGGAACGGCAGCAGCAGCGGGCGCGGGCGGCGATCCTGCGGCGGCGTGGCGCGGATGACCCAGAGCAGCAGGTCGTGCTCGCTGCGCCCTTGCGCCTGCCACACCAGCCCGTCGGGGCCTTCGCCCAGCCACACCGCGCCGCCATGCGCCCGGTCGCGCACAGAGCGGGCAAAGCCGATCCATTGTGCCAGCGCCGCGTGATCTTCCACCGCGAGTGCTGCGGGATCGAGCTCCACGCCAAAGTGCCCGGTGCTCGCCACCGCCGCGCGGAAGGCCAGCGACTGGCTGCGCCCGGTCGCGTGCGCGGGGCTGGCGCCGACATGGCTGCCCATCAGTTCGGGCGGCAGAAAGGCGAGGAACCCGCGCTGCATCGCCACGCGGCTGACCGCGTCGATCGTGTCGCTGGTCCAGAACCGGTGGACATAAGGCACCATGCCCGCATCGCTGCGCCCGCCGCCGCCCGCGCACGATTCGATTTCGACCGCGGGGTGCGCCGCGCGCAGCCGCGCGAGCAGGGCATACGTCCCGCGCACTTGCGCAGCGCCGCCGGCGGGCACCAGATCGCGGTTGTGATCCCATTTGAGATAACCGATCGGCGCCGCGCGCAGCACCGCATCGAGCGCTGCGAACAGATAGTCGCGCACATCCTCGCGGCGCATGTCGAGCACCAGCTGGCCGCGCGCGGTGAGCATGGGGTACCCATCGACGTGCAGCGCCCAGTCGGGATGCGCGCGATAGAGAGCGCTGTCGGGATTGACCATTTCGGGTTCGACCCACAGCCCGAATTCCATCCCCAGCGCGCCAACCGCCTCGGCGAGCGGCTGCAACCCGTGCGGGTATTTGACCGGATCGGGCGTCCAGTCGCCCAGCCCCGCGCTGTCGTCGTGGCGGCCGGCGAACCAGCCATCATCGAGCACGAAGCGTTCGACGCCGATATCGGCCGCCGCGCGCGCCAAGGCGGCAATCCGCGCGGCGTCGTGATCGAAATAGCAGGCTTCCCAGCTGTTGAGATGGACTTTGCGCGGCGCCATTGTGCCGCCCGGCCAGCGCAGCATCGCGCGCACCATGGCATGCTGCGCCGCCATCGCGCTGTTGCGCCCATGGGTGCCGATCGCCAGCAGCGCATCGGGCGTGGCCCAGCTTTCACCCGGCGCCAGCGTGGCTTCACCCGGTTGCAACTTGGCGCCCGCCCACAACAGGTGATAACCTTCGTCGTCGCGCTCGATGGCGATGCGCGTGTCGCCCGACCAGCACAGTTGCAGCGCGAGCGTGTGGCCGGTGTCCCACCCGGCGGCGGTGTCGGTCACGTAAACGCCGGGCGCGCCGCCGTGGCCGGAAATGCCGCGCCGGGTTTCGCGCTGCCAGATCTGCTGCGGCAAGGCTTCTTCGCATTCGACCAGCTCGGCATTGTGCCGGCCGCGCCACGAAATCACCCGCGCCGCTTGCGCGGGCAGCGGCAGCAGCGCGCTCGCCAGGGCATCGAGCGAAAGCGGGGTCGTGCCGGTGTTGGTGACCGTGGCGCCGATCCGCCAGCCGGCGCCGGCTTCGATGGCAAAACGCTGTTCGAGCTCGACCCCGGCCTGCGTGTCGCTCAGCACGATGCGGATCGTGTCGTCCGTCGTGTGCACCTGCGCGCCGGTCCAGGCGAGCGGCAAAGCGAGCCCCTCGCGCCGCGCGGCCATCACGGGCGGTCCGAACCAGCCTTCGCCGGGGACCGGCGCGGTCGACAGCGGGCAGTCGCGATCGAGCGAGAACGAGGCGGCGGTGCGCGTGGCCGCCAGCGGCACCAGCGCGCCGGGATCGACCCGCGCGCCGCAATGGCGCCACAATGGCGCGCGCCGATCGGCCGTTTCGAGCACCAGCGAGCCCTGGCCGGCGTGGAGCGCGCGCATGGTCATGCCGCCCCCGGCTTGCGCAAGCGGCCTTCTTCGACCCAGGCGACCGCCAGCCCGGCGGCGATCAGGCACGCGCCGCACACGCGCAGCATGTTGCGCGGGTCGCTGGCGAGCAGGCGATGGTAGACATCGAACCCGATCGACACCACGCCGAGATCGAGCCGGCTCATCACCACTGCAAACAGCAGCATCGGCAGCACGATCATCATGTTGAAAATGCCCATATAGACCCCGGTGCGCGCGGGCGGGATCGCGCTCGTGAGAATCGCATAAGGGTTGCCCATGATACTGCCCCAGGCAAGCCCGACGCCGATCGCGGGCACAAACAGCAGCGCCTTGGTCTCGACCAGCGGCAGCGCGAGCATCCCCAGCCCGCCGCACACCAGTGCGAGCGCGTGCAGCGGCCCGGGGCCGATCCGCCGCGCCACCGGCACCATGGCAAACGCGCCGACAAACGCGACCGCGTTGTAGAACGCGGCCACTTCGCCATTGGTGAGCACCGCGCTGTGAAACGCCGAAGTCTGCGGATCGGCAGTGTGGTAGATCGTGCGGCCGAGCGAATAGACCGCATACGTCCAGTACCCCGACATGCCGAACCACTGGAACACGCTCATCAGCCCGAGCTTGCGCATCGCGCGCGGCATGTCGCGGATGGCGTGGGCGATTTCGAGCAGCGTTGCGCCTGCCCCCGCAGGCCGCGCCTCGATCTCGGCGCGTTCAGCTTGCGTCAGCGGCAATTCGGGCACGCGCCAGATCGACCACAGGATCGTCGACAGCGACAGCACCGCGCCGATCGTGAACACCACGCGCACGGTGTAAGGGATATGATGCGCATCGACCCAGTCCTGGTTCATCCCCAGCCCGACCAGGATCGACGGGGTGAGGAACGCCAGCATTTGCGCAAGGCCGGTAAACGCGCTTTGCGACAGAAACCCGAATTGCCGCTGTTCGGGCGCCAGCCGGTCCGACACATAAGCGCGATAGGGCTCCATCGTGATGTTGTTGCCCGCATCGAGCACCCACAACAGCG
Source organism: uncultured Sphingomonadales bacterium (assembly GCA_903893935.1). Taxonomy (GTDB): domain Bacteria; phylum Pseudomonadota; class Alphaproteobacteria; order Sphingomonadales; family Sphingomonadaceae; genus Novosphingobium. The sequence goes on along the minus strand of CAITOD010000040.1, from coordinate 4,870 downwards.
AGGCGGCCATCAGGATCGACGACGACAGCGGCATCGCGAACAGGCCCACGCAACACAGCACCGCGCCGAGCACGAAATAGGGCGTGCGCCGCCCCCAGCGCCCGGTGGTGCGATCGCTGAGCGCGCCGATCAAAGGCTGGATCAGGAGCCCGGTCAGCGGGCCGGCCAGTTGCAGCATCGGCAACTGGCTTTCGTTTGCGCCCAGATAGCTGTAGATCGGCGCCATGTTGCCCTGCTGCAGCCCGAAACTGAACTGCAACCCGAGAAACCCCAGGTTCATTTCCAGAATGCGGCCAAGCGACAGGCGCGGACGGTCAACGACCACGAAGTATCTCCCCCGGGGGGCCTTGCCGACCCTGTCCCCGGCTCTTGTCACACATCGCCCGCATTGACAACAATCGTTTGCAGCCGCAGGCAAAAGCGCGCGATGCTTGCAGCGCCGTCGAGAACCCGCAGCGGCCTGCCTCAGCTCAAATCGTGGAGGTCTTTGCCCGCCGGGTCTGTGATCTGCAAGTCCGAGAATGTAACGTGCAGCCCGCTGCGCTGCGGCGTGCAGGCCATCGGGCCAACCTGGTAGCCGCTGGCCACAGGAAAGGGCGCGAGACGGACCAGCGGCCAGATTTTCCCGTCGGCCGAGACTTGCAACCGCAGCACACCTTTGGCAACGGTCGCGCGCATCCAAAAATCGCGCGGATCAAATTGGCAGGGCCCGGTCGCCCAGTCGGATAGACCCGCAGTCAGCACGCTGCTCAGCATCGGGCGCCCGTCGGACAATTCGATGCCCGCTTTCACCCAGCGCTGTTCATCGACCCGCACCATGATCCCGGCCTGATCATAAAGCGTTTCGAACCGCCCGCGAATGCGCAGTTGCGCGGTGAACGCGACGGGCGCGGCAAAGCCCAGAAAGTGGCCGCTATCACGAATGAAGCCGTAATGCGTCGATCGCCAGAAGTCCGTGTTCGCATCGGTTACCAGCGAAAGCTGGCCGGGCTCGGTTGCAGACCAGGCTTTGGGCTCGTTGAGCCACTGGCCATCACTGCGGTCCATCATGGAACGACCGGCTGTACTTGCAAGGGCAGTCGCTTCGATCGCGGGCATGGCAAAGGCGGCTGCACCGGCAATTACAGCTCGTCGGGAGATTGCATCGTCCATTATCGGCCCCCTTGGTGAACAGTGAAGGATCGGAAGTCACTACGTCGAACAGGTTCTTCACGGCCGGTTCGGCGGTATCGGCCATATCGACAAACAACGTCATGGAGCCTCCGGAAACAAGGCCGAGAGCGCGGTATAAAGCGATCGGAACTTTGGCTGACGCCGCGCGAAATGGTCGACGAGGGCCGCATCGGGTTCGACTATCCGGACTATCGGCGGTGCCGGACAGGCGTGTTGAACCGGGACCGCAGCGACGCCAAGCAAAGCCAGCCTGGCAGCGCCAAGCGCGGGCCCCACTTCGCTGCCCTCGCGGTATATCACGTTCGTCTCGAGCGCGGCGGCGAGGAGCTTGCCCCAATAGAGCGAGCGCGAGCCACCGCCGATGATGGTGATCGAGGCAGGCGCCGAGCCTGCCAGCACCAAAGCATCAAGCCCGTCGCGAAAGGCCATTGCCACGCCTTCGAGAACCGCCTGGCCGACTTCGATTTGACCGCTGTCATGTCCAAGACCAAACAGCACGCCCGCTGCGTTCGGGTCGTTGTGTGGCGTCCGCTCGCCCGAAAGGTAAGGCAGAAAAATCTCGCGCCCGCACGGCTGGGCACGCCGCTCGACGGTGCGCAGGAACGCGTGTGTATCATCGAACCCCGTCAACCGGATAGCCCAGTCGAGGCAGCTCGCCGCACTGAGGTGGACCGCCATCTGGTGCCAGCGTCCGGGCAAAGCGTGACAGAATGTGTGCACCCCGCCGGCGGGGTTGGGGTGATAATCGGCCTGGGCCAGGAACAGCACGCCCGACGTGCCAAGCGAGAGGAACGCATCGCCCGGATCGACCACGCCCGCACCGATCGCACCGGCCGCATTGTCACCGCCGCCAGCGACCACGGGCGCGCGTGGCATCCCCCATTCGTCCGCAATATCCTGGCGCAACTGACCGGTTATTTCGGGTCCTTCGCAAAGGCGCGGCATGGCTGCGCGCGACAAACCGGTCGCAGCGAGCATAGTGTCGGACCAATCGCGCCCCGCGACATCGAGCCACAAGGTACCCGCGCTGTCCGACATGTCGGAAGCACAATCGCCGGTCATCCGCAGGCGAATATAGTCTTTTGGCAGAAGAACCATCGCGGTTGCGCCGAACACATCCGGCTCGTGCTCGCGCAACCACGCAAGCTTCGGCGCAGTAAAGCCCGGCATGGCCCGGTTACCGGTTATTGTGGCAAGCGCTGGAACAGCGGCTTCCAGCGCCGCGCATTGCGCGCCCGCACGTCCATCGTTCCACAGGATGGCGGGGCGCAGCACGCGGTGATCCCGATCGAGCACCGTCGCACCGTGCATTTGTCCGGCAAGGCCGATGCCGCAGATTTTCGATCGCACGTGCGCTGGCAGCCCCGTCATGGCTGCCCCGGTCGCAGCCCACCAGCTTTGCGGGTCTTGCTCTGACCACAAGTGGTGCGGCCGGGATACCGATAGCGGTGCACTCGATTGTGCGACGAACTCGCCCTGATCGTCGATTACGACGGCCTTCACGCAAGACGTGCCGATGTCCAGACCCAGATACATTGCCAATCCCTGATTCTGAGGTCGCGCAGCCGGCGCGGACTACGCCACCACCCGCAGTTCACGGGCCGCATCCGGTCAATCAGGCCCGATCCCGTTAATCAGGCCCGATCCCGTTAATCAGGCAATGCCATCGGCTTCGATCGAACCGAGCACTTCGTCGAGCACATCGAGCGCGTGCCCCATATCCTCTTTGGTGACATCGAGCGGTGGCTTGATCTTGATGAGATTGCCAAGGCCCGCATAGCGGCTTTCGCCGAACAGCACGCGCCGCTCGACACCGCGACGATAGACTTCCGCGGCCGCGCGGGTTGCCGGCTCCTTGGTCTGTCGATCCTTGACCAGTTCGATCGAAACGAACAGGCCGGGCCCGCGAATGTCGCCGATCAACGCGCGGTTCTGCGCCATCTCGTGCAGCCGCTGCGTGGCATAAGCGCCGATTTCACGCGCGTTGTCGCACAGCTTGTCGTCGATGATCGCGTTGACGGCGGCAACGGCAGCGGCCATCGCCACCGGAAACTGGCCGAATGTCAGCGCGTCTTCGCCTGTCTCAAACCCTTTCAGCCGCTCGCTGGCCATGATCCCCGCCAGGGGGAACCCGCCACTCACGCCTTTGCCAAACGTCATGATGTCGGGGATCACGCCAAAGTAGTCCGACCCGAACATCGCCCCGGTGCGGCCAAAACAGGTCTGGATCTCGTCGAAAATCATCACAATATCGTGCTTGTCGCAGATCGCGCGAACGCCCTTGAGAAACGATACCGGCAGGGCGATGTGCCCGCCATTGCCAGGGATCGGCTCGAGCATGATCGCCGCAACGCCGCCATCGACGCCCTTGACGATCGTTTCTTCAAGCAATTGCAGACACAGTTGCGACTCTATTTCGGGATCGAGTCCGAGCCGCGGACGGTAGGGATCGGGATGCGGCACGCGCGTAAAGCGCGGCTGGATCGGCAGAAACGGGTTGTTCGGATGAGGCCAGCTGGCCGCCATCGTGGTGAGCGACCGGCCATGATAGGCATCCTGCAAAACGATGATATTGTGCCGCCCCGGATGGTTTTTGTAGGCAAGCTTGATCGCCATTTCGACCGCCAGACTGCCATGCAACGTATAGCCGATGCGGTTGAGATCGCCGGGCGAAATCTCGCGCAGTTTTGCCGTCAGTTCCAGCAGTGCCGGGGTGTTGAAGTTCGGCCGTGCGTGCGTGATCTGGCGCAACTGCGCAATCGCTGCCTCGACCACGCGCGGGTCATTTGCGCCAAGATTGTTCGACCACGCCTGCGAGGTACAATCAAGATACCTGTTGCCTTGATCGTCCCACACAAACGAACCCAGTGCTTTGACAAGCGTGATCTTGGACTTGTCACCTTCGACCGGATCATGGACCAGAGATTTCTTGGCGTGGTCGATCTTGCCATGAGCGATTGTCGCGTCGCTTGCCATATCCCGCGTCCTTCCTGTTTGAATGGGCCAGCCTTTTTAGCGGCATGGCCTTCTTTATTCGGGCTTGTCGCTTGACAACAAGGTCGAATGCGCTGACCATTATGCCGTCCAGCTTATGAATATCCTGACCCGCCACATTCGCTCGTTCGTCGCCGTGGCCGAGCTTCGCAGCTTCGCCCGAGCGGCCGAGCAAGTCTGTGTATCGCAGCCAGCTTTGTCGCAAACCATCCTGCAACTCGAAGAAATTGTCGGCTTCCCGCTGTTCGAGCGAACCACCCGCAGCGTTTTGCTGACCCGGCAAGGCGAACAGTTGCTGGGCATAGCACGCGCGATGAACGATGCGCTGTCGCGGTTCAAATATGAAGCCCAGTTGCTCCAGCGCGCGATGAGGAACACGCTGCGTGTCGGTTATATGATCGGCACGGCGGTCGAATTCATCCCGACCATCGTGCGTGAATTCGAACGGCTGCAACCGGATGCCACATTGCAGCTCGAAGAGTTCGATTTCACCGATCCGACTGCCGGCTTGCGCGAGGGCAAAGTCGATTGCGCGATCATCCGCCCGCCAGTGGGTCTCGATGGCATTACGCTGGTCGATATCGCGCATGAGCGGTGTGTGGCCTGCCTCCCCGAAGGACACCGGCTCGCTGCCACGCCCGACCTCGTTGTGGCCGATATTCTCGATGAACCGATCGTTGCCGCACCAGGACCCGGGGTCTGG
>CAITOD010000039.1 GCA_903893935.1 uncultured Sphingomonadales bacterium | reverse complement strand
TTGGCAAGGATATCCTTGCCCTGCTGCACATTGGTGCCTTCGAGACGGACGACGAGCGGAACCTGCAGGTTCACTTCCCTGGCGGCGGCCACGATGCCGTCGGCAATGATGTCGCACTTCATGATCCCGCCGAAGATGTTGACGAGAATGCCCTTCACTGCCGGATCGCGCAGAATGATCTTGAACGCGGCGGTGACTTTTTCGGTGGTGGCGCCGCCGCCCACATCGAGGAAGTTGGCAGGGAATTCGCCGTTCAGCTTGATGATGTCCATCGTCGCCATGGCAAGGCCCGCACCATTGACCATGCAGCCGATATTGCCGTGGAGCTTGATATAGGCGAGGTCGTACTTCGATGCTTCGATTTCGGCCGGGTCTTCCTCGGTTTCATCGCGCAGCGCAAAGACATCGGGGTGACGATAGAGCGCGTTCGAATCAAAGCTCATCTTGGCGTCGAGCACCAGCAGCTTGCCATCGGCGGATTCGACCAGCGGGTTGATTTCCAGCATGTCCGAATCGAGCGCCATGAAGGCTTCGTAAAGCTGCCTGGCCAGCACTTGCGCCTGCTTGTTGAGATCGCCGGTCAGTTTCAGCGCGAACGCGACGGCGCGGCCGTGGTGCGGCTGGAACCCGGTGGCGGGGTCGATCACCACGGTGTGGATCTTTTCCGGGGTCGAGTGCGCGACATCTTCGATATCCATGCCGCCTTCGGTCGAGACGATCAGCGCGACGCGGCCCGAACCGCGATCAACCACGATCGACAGGTAATATTCCCGGGCGATATCCACGCCGTCGGTCACATAGAGCCGGTTGACCTGCTTGCCCGCTTCGCCGGTCTGCACGGTGACCAGCGTGTTGCCGAGCATTTCGCGCGCGTGGGCGGCGACATCGTCGATCGACTTGGCGAGCCGCACGCCGCCTTTGGCATCGGCCGGCAGTTCCTTGAACTTGCCTTTGCCGCGCCCCCCGGCGTGGATCTGCGCTTTCACCACATAGAGCGGCCCGGGCAACTGCTGCGCCGCAGCAACGGCTTCCTCGACCGTCAGCGCAGCGATTCCTGCGGGGATGCTGACGCCGAAGCGCGCGAGCAATTCCTTGGCCTGATACTCATGGACGTTCATGCGAAGTTCCTCGTGAGAGACGAAAGAGGGCGCAAATGCGGTGGCCGGCACGGGCGCCGGTCCGTTCGAGTCTGGCGGGCTTAAGCACACGGTTACCGGCTTGAAAAGGGGGTTATGTCGCACTGCACGCAAGCCGTTGCGGGCCGGTTGGCGGGAAACGTGCATACGAATGAATGCGGCACCGCCATCGCCGTGCAACAAGGGTGCGCTTGCTTTGGCCCCCGGCTTGGCTCATCGCCACAGGCGATGCTCGATTATCCCCGCCTTGAAGCGATTGTGCGCGCGGCCGGCCGGATGGCGCTCGCGCAGTGGCCAGGCCACGGCCACGCGCCCGATGTGTGGGACAAAGGCTCCGACGATCCGGTCAGCGCCGCCGATCTTGCCGTCGATGCCTTTCTCAAGGCCGAGCTGGGCGCCTTGCTGCCGAGCGCCGGCTGGCTGTCGGAAGAAACCGCCGATACCGCTGACCGGCTCGACCGGTCGCTGTGCTGGGTGGTCGATCCGATCGACGGCACGCGCGATTTCGTGCGCGGACGCAGCGGATGGTGCGTGTCGGTGGCGCTGGTCAGCGCCGGCCGCGCGCTGATCGGCATGATCGATGCGCCGGTGCGCGGCGAAATGTGGATCGCCACGGCCGGCCGGGGCGCCACGCGCAACGGGGTGCCGCTGGTCGCCAGCACCCGCGACACCCTGCCCGGCGCGCGCGTGCCCGCCGACAGCCTGCCCAAAGTCGATGCCGATCTGGTGATGGTCGACCGGCCCAATTCGATCGCGCTGCGCATCGCCATGGTCGCGGCCAACGAAGCCGATTTGCTCGCCACGTTGCGCTGGGGTTTCGAATGGGACATCGCCGCCGCCTGCCTGATCGCGCGCGAGGCGGGGGCGGCGGTCAGCGACGCGTTCGGCGTGCCGTTCGATTTCAACAAGCGCGACCCGCGCGCCTTCGGCCTGCTGGTAACCGCGCCGGCCATCCACACCGCCGCCGTCGCGCGCCTGGCCGAACGCGCGGCGCGGCTGGTTTAGGCCACAAAACCCAATCCCGCCCCCGTTCGTGCTGAGCCTGTCGAAGCATGCGCGCCAGCCTAAGGCTTGGAAGTGAAAGCC
>CAITOD010000038.1 GCA_903893935.1 uncultured Sphingomonadales bacterium | reverse complement strand
GCCCGGTGCTGCCAATGCATCGCTGTTCGGCTGGCTCAAATGCCTCTATCCGATCTGGGCGCGCTACCGGCCCGAAGATGTCTATGCCGCGACCCGGCTGGGGCTTGCCGAACTGGCGCTGTCGGGCTGCACGCTCAGTTCCGATCATCTTTATCTCTATCCCGATGGCGTCACGCTCGATGACAGCATCGCCGCAGCCGCCACGATCGGCGTGCGGTTTCACGCCACGCGCGGATCGATGAGCGTGGGCGAATCCGCCGGCGGTTTGCCGCCCGACAGCCTCGTCGAAAGCGAACCGGCGATCCTGCGCGATACCATCCGCGTGATCGACCGGTTCCACGATCCGCGCGACGGCGCGATGGTGCGGGTCGGCGTGGCGCCGTGCTCGCCGTTTTCCGTCAGCCAGGGCCTGATGCGCGATTCCGCGCTGCTGGCGCGCGACAAGCGGGTCATGCTGCACACGCATCTCGCCGAAGATGCCGACGATGTCGCCTTTTCGCTGGCCCGGTTCGGCTGCCGGCCCGGGCAATATGCCGATGATCTGGGCTGGACCGGGCCCGATGTGTGGCACGCGCATTGCGTCCAGCTCGACAGCAGCGAAATCGACCTGTTTGCGCGCACCCGCACCGGGGTCGCGCATTGCCCCGGATCGAACTGCCGGCTGGGATCGGGTATCGCGCCGCTGCGGCAGATGCTGGCGCGCGGCGTGCCCGTGGGGCTGGGCGTCGATGGCTCGGCTTCGAACGACAGCGCCAATCTGCTGCTCGAAGCGCGCCAGGCGATGCTGCTGCAACGCGTGTCCGGCGGCGGCGACGCGTTCGACCCGCGCACCGCGCTCTACATCGCCACGCGCGGCGGCGCAGAAATGCTCGGCCGCCACGATTGCGGCGCGCTCGAGCCGGGCAGGCGCGCAGACCTTGCGGTGTGGGACATGGCCGACCTGTTTTCGATGGGCGCGTGGGACAAAGTCGCAGCGCTCGTGCTCTGCCCGCCGCCTGGCGCGCGCGATGTGTTCGTCGAAGGCCGGGCGGTGGTGCGCGACGGCGACCTCGCGCTCGCTTCGCGCAAGGAAATCGCCGAAGCGGCGCACCGCTCGCTCGCGCGCCTGATGAGCGCCGCCTGATGCCCCGACTGTCGAGCCTCCGGAGATGACCATGGCCAGTTCCGTCGCACCCGCAACCCAGCCGCAGGCGCTTTCGGGCGGAGGCGGGATCATGACCGCGGAACAGGCGCGCGATCCCGACTATTTTCCGGGTTACGCCGCGGCGGTGCCGCTGGGCATCCAGCATGTGCTGGCAATGTTTGTCAGCAACCTGACGCCGCCGATCATTGTCGCCGGTGCGGCCGGTTTCGGGTTCGGTTCGGCCGACCCGGGCCCGCTGATCTACATGATCCAGATGTCGATGCTGTTTGCCGGGATTGCCACGCTGCTCCAGACAATCGGGGTGGGCCCGGTCGGCGCGCGGCTGCCGCTGGTGCAGGGTACCAGCTTTGCCTATATCCCGATCATGATCCCGATTGTCGCGGGCAAAGGCGTGGGCGCGATGGCGGCGCTTTCCACCGCGGCGCTGTGCGGCGGGTTGCTGCATGCGGGCCTGAGCGTGTTTGTCGGCCGCATCCGTTTTGCCCTGCCCCCGCTGGTCACCGGGCTGGTGGTGCTGATGATCGGGCTGTCGCTGATGCGCATCGGCATCGAATATGCGGCGGGCGGGGTTCCGGCGATCGGCACGCCGGCCTATGGCGCAGCGACCAGCTGGCTGCTGGCGGCGATTGTCGTGGCCGCCACGCTCGGTCTCAAATTCTTTGCGCGCGGCATCTGGTCGACCGCCTCGGTGCTGCTCGGGCTGCTGGCCGGCTATGGCGCGGCGCTCGCAATGGGGCGCATTTCGTTTGCGCCGGTGGCCGCCGCCGGCTGGGTGATCGTGCCGAACCCGTTCCATTTCGGCGTGGCGCTGTCGGCCTCGGCAATCCTGGGGTTTTGCCTGACCGGATTCGTGTCATCGATCGAATCGATCGGCGATGTCGATGCCATTTGCGAAGGAACCGCCGGCCGGCCCGCCACCGATCGCGAGCTGATCGGTGCGGTCAGCGCCGACGGTATCGGCACCGCGCTCGCGGCGGTTTTCGGCGCGATGCCCAACACCACGTTCAGCCAGAACGTCGGGCTGATCGCGATAACCGGCGTGATGAGCCGCCATGTCGTGACGGTCGGTGCGATCTTTCTGGTGCTGTGCGGCCTCGCGCCCAAAATCGGCGCGATCATCACCACCATCCCGATCGAAGTGCTGGGTGGGGGGGTGATCGTGATGTTCGGCATGGTTGCTTCGGCCGCAGTCTCGATGCTGTCGGGCGTCGTGTGGAACCAGCGCAACATGCTGATTTTCGGGGTTGCGCTGTCGATCAGCCTGGGCCTGCAACTGGAACCCGCCTCGATCGCGCATGTGCCGGAAACTTTGCGCGTGCTGCTGACTTCGGGCGTGCTGCCCGCAGCATTTATCGCGGTTGTGCTCAATCTCACGCTGCCCGCCCGCGTGCCGGGCGAATGAGGCTTGCCCGCCATTTGAAGGAGATCTGATCCCATGCGACTGCCCCGTGCACTGCTGCCGTTCATGCTCGCCTTCGCCGCGTTCGGCGCGACGCCGGCCCATGCCGCCGAACGCCGGCTGGTGATCATCGATCAGGATGCGATCGATTGCCCCAACTTGCAGCCGATCCTGATGCTGTTGCAGGACCCTTCGGTCGAAGTTCTGGGCATTACCACCGTCTCGGGCGACGGCTGGGCGCCCGAGGAAACCGCCGCCACGCTGCGCATGCTCGAACTGGTCGGGCGCACCGATGTGCCGGTCGCGCAAGGCGCGATCTATCCGCTGGTCAACACGCAGGCGCGCAACAAGCTGCGCGAAAGCGCCTATAGCCCGATGCCTTACAAAGGCGCGTGGATGGAAAGCTGGCCCAGCTACAACACCATCAACCGCCGCAAGACGCATGCGCCCGAGGTGATCCTGCCTATGGCCGAAGGCATGCCCGTGACCAAAGCCGATCCCCGCTCGGCAGCGCAATTCATGATCGACATGACGCGCAAATACCCGGGCAAAGTCACCATCCTGGCGATGGGCCCGCTCACCAATCTGGCCTTGGCGCAGCGGCTCGACGACGGTTTTGCCGGCCGCGTGCAGGAACTGATTTCCGAAGGCGGGGTGTTGCTGCCCCCCGACATCGACCAGCATCTCGATGAATTCGAACTGCAGGCGGCGTATGCCCCGCGCATGTCGATCAACCATTTCTGGGACCCGGAAGCTTCGCGGATCGTGTTCACCGCGCCATGGACCCAGCTGACGCTGGTTACCAACGACGCGAGCCACGGCAATGTCGCCAATGCCGCGCTGCTGGCGCAAGTCACCGGCTCGGGCCGCCCCGTCGCGCGCTATCTGGCGATGATCGCGCAGCCCGGCTATCCGCTGTGGGATGAAACGGCGGTCGCGGTCTGGCTCGACCCGTCGATTGTCACGCGCCAGACCCGCCTCGCGATGGACGTCGATCTGATGCCCGGCGCCAGCTACGGCGCGCTGCTGACCTGGGCCGCCGGCAAAGGGCCGCATCTGGGCGAGCGCGACGTGCGCGTGATTCTGGGCGTCGACCACGCGCGGGTAAGAGCCACGTTCGTGGACCTGCTCAACCGGTAAATCAGCGCTATTTCAGCGCGACGCGTACCCCGGCCCACACGGTTCGGGGCGTGCCGATGTCGATCGTGCCGCCCGAATTGCGTGTGACGACGGTGACGTTGGTGAGGTTTTCGCCGCGCAGCACCAGACTGAACGGGCCCGCCAGTTGCGCACTGGCAAAGGCGCCGAGCGTCGTTGCGGCGGGCAGTGCGGCAGTGGCGAGGCTGTCTTCGAAGGCCACGCCCACGTGGCGCAGCGTCAGCCCGGCCTGATAGCCTTCGCGCGGGGTCCAGGTCAGCGTGCCGCTGGCCGACAGGCGCGGGGTCTGCGGCGGGCGCAGGCCGTTGTAGGCCTGCCCCGGCGCTTCCATCCGCGCGATTGTCCAGGCCAGCGAACCGGTGAACGCCAGCGCGCCCAGCCGCAGATCGGCTGCCGCTTCAAGGCCGTGCGCGTGGATCGCGGGCACATTTTCGCGCAGCTGGCTGGTGGCGTTCACAGTGATATTGGCGATCGCATTTTCCAGTTTGTTGTCGAACGCAGTGAGATCGAGCCTGATCGTTTGGGCGGGATGCCAGTCCACGCCGCCTTCGACCCCGCGCAATGTCTCGTTGGTCAAACCCGGATTGGCCAAAGTCGTCACCGGAAACACCGTGAAAGTGCGATAGAGTTCGTTGAGCGTCGGCTGGCGCATGCCCGAATAGGCCGAACCGCGCAGATCGAATGTGGCGGTCGCATGCACCAGCGCGCCGCCGCGAAACGACCCGGTCCAGCCCGACCGTTCGGGATAGAGCGCGTTGGCGAGCACCGTATTGGCCAGCGACAGGGTCTCGATCTGACCGTCGCGGTTGACCCAGCGATCGGCGCGCGCGCCGGCGGTGAGTTGCACCGGCCCCAGCGACCAGGCGTCTTCGCCATAGAGCCCGAGATCGTCGTTGGTGCCGCCTTCGCGGCGATGGCTGCTCACTTTGCCTTTGGTGTAGAGGTCTTCGTCTTCGTGGCCGGCCACTGCGCGCAGATCGGCGCCCAGCCGCAGCGTAGGACCGTGCCCGACGGGCGGGCGGATTTCGATTTTGCCGCCGACCCCGCTCGACGGCGTGTCGCGCTGGAAATCGACCGGCAGAAAGGTGGTCGAACTCAGCGTCACGCTGTTGAAATTGCGCAACTGGCCATAGACCAGCGCATCGAACTGCCAGGGGCCGCGACCGACCACGCGCAGCGAGGCATCTTCGCCGCTGATCCCGGTGTTCGCTCCGGCAAACCGCAACACCTGCTGATCGCCGAACGCGGCGATGCGGCTTTGCACTTCGACATCGGGCGCCAGTTGCGCGACCGTGCGCAAGGCGAGCGACCAGTTTTCGTAACGCGCTTTGGCGCTCGCCGCGACGCGCTGCGCGACCGGCGTGGTCCAGAACCCCGGGCCGCGATCCCAGTTGCCCGACAGCACTGCAAAGCCATTGCCGAGCTTTGGCGCCACGCCCGCTGCCACACGGGTGTCACCGCGATCATCGACCAGCGCTTCGCCATCGAACAGCCCGCGCGCAGCAGGCCCGGCGCTGGTCATATCGATTGTGCCGGCGACCGCGCCCGTGCCAAACGCGCCGCTGCCGCCGCCATGGACCACACGGATCGCGCCGATATCGGCCGGGTTGATCGCGGTCAGCGGCACCGAGCCGAAAAACGGATCGGCCTGCGGCACGCCGTCGAGCAGCACCAGCGTGCGGCTGGCGGCATTGCCACCCAGCCCGCGCAGCGTAAAACCATCGGCCGAAGGATTGGCCGAGCGGCTGTCCGACCGGCGGAACAATTGCAAGCCCGCAACGTCGGCCAGCGCATCTTCCAGCCGCCCCGACGGCACTTGTTCGATGCGCGCGCGATCAATCGACGAGACATTGAACGCCCCTGCGGTCGGCAAGTCGCGCAGCGGCTGACCCGTCACCACCACCGCTGGCGCCGTATCGTCGCCTGGCGAAGCGGCAGACAACGCCGCGGGTGCGGCGGCGAGCAACAAAAGCGAAGGCATCTGGCAGTCTTTCCCGATCGCATCATCATACGGCGTTTTGCCGCCCCGGGGAAATGCCCCCGGGGCGGCAAAATGCCGTATCATGCAAGCTGCGGGTTTGGCGACCCGCCGGGTGCCGGTGTTTCAGTCCTTCAGCGTGTCTTTCAATCCGCCAATGGCGTTCTGGACTTTGCCCTCGGCTTTGTCGGCCAGGCCTTCCGCAACCAGTTTGTTGTCGCCGACGGCTTTGCCGACGGCTTCCTTCACGGCGCCCTTGGCCTGCTTGGCCGCGCCAGCGATGCGATCTTTGTTCATTGTGAAGTTCCTTTGCAAAAAGCGCGTTTAACGCGGGGCTATTGTCCAGATTTGGCGGTCAACGCAGAGAGCCGAGAAGCCAGAGGACGACGACGACAAGCAGAACCAGGCCGACAATGCCGCCTGCACCGGCGCTGCCATAGCGGTTGTAGCCGTAATATCCGCCACCGCCGCCCAAAAGGAGCACCAGCACGATAATAATCAGAATGGTTCCCATAAGGCACCTCACGTAGAAGTTTGAACGACCTGGGATTTCGCTCGTGAATAAATCGTCAGACAGATAAATGTCCGTTATTTTATTTCTCGAATGAAGTGATAGTCGTCAATTGACGAGGATATACACTGCCGAACAGGCAGCTACCTGCCCGTCAGCGTGATAACGCAGGCATGAAGGCCGTGTCAGGTTCGGAAAATACGCAAGGATGGCTTTGTGCCCAGCCCGCCGCGGCGTTGTGTCGAAGTCTGATTCGAAAATACCGCCCACCGACCCGCACTTGCAGCGCGATGGGGGGACAAAGTCGGCTTCAGGCACCTTTCACAGCAGCCTCTCAAACCGTCGAGATGATCGCCGAGAAATCGAGGCCCGCGTTGCCGGCTTCGGCAAACGCGGCATAAAGCGCTTCGGCGCGTTCGCCCATCGGCACCGTGGCGCCCGCTTCGCCCGCCGCCTGCATCGCCAGCCGCAGATCCTTGAGCATCAGCGCGGTGGCAAAGCCGCCCTGATAACCGTTGTCGGCGGGCGTCACCGGCCCGACGCCGGGCACCGGGCAATAGCTCGTCATCGACCAGCATTGGCCCGATGATTTCGAGGAAATATCGAAAAAGGTCTGCAGATCGAGCCCGAGCTTCTGCGCCAGCGCAAATGCCTCGCACGTGGCGATCATCGAGGCGCCGAGCAGCATGTTGTTGCAGATCTTGGCCGCCTGGCCCGCACCCGCTGCGCCGGCGTGGATCACCGCTTTGCCCATCGCGGCAAGGACCGGTTCGGCGCTCGCAAAATCGTCCTGCGCGCCGCCGACCATGAATGTCAGCGTGCCGGCATTGGCCGCCGCGATCCCGCCCGATACCGGCGCATCGACAAACCGGTATCCGCCTGCCGCCGCTTCGCCCGCCACATCGCGCGCGCTCGCGACATCGATTGTCGAACAATCGATCAGCAAGGCCCCGGCCGGCGCCTTGCCCAGCACGTCGCCGGCATAGACCGCGCGGACAATCGCGCCGTTGGGCAGCATCGTCACCACCGCGTCCGCATCGACAACGGCATCGCCGGCCTGTGCATGCGTGGTGCAGCCCGCTTTCTGCGCGCGCGCCAGCGCATCGGGCGACAGGTCGAATGCGTGCACCTGGTGCCCGGCCTTCACCAGATTGGCTGCCATGCCGCCGCCCATATTGCCCAGCCCGATGAATCCGATACGCATGCCGTTCAAGTCCTTCGCGAGTACCCTGGCGGGTTTGGTTATTTCAGCAGATCGCGCCCGACGATCATGCGCATCACTTCGTTGGTGCCTTCGAGAATGCGGTGGACGCGCAAGTCGCGCCAGAACCGTTCGATCGGATAATCCTTGAGATAGCCATAGCCGCCGAACATCTGCAGCGCGCGATCGACAATCGCCGAGCCGCTGTCGGTCGCCAGCTTCTTGGCCATGGCCGAAAAGCGCGTCTTGTCGGGCGCATCGGCGGTCACTTTGGCGGCCGCCAGATAGAGCAGCGCACGCGCCGCTTCGAGATCGGTGGCCATGTCGGCCAACTGGAACTGGGTGTTCTGAAACTCGGCAATCGTGCGGCCGAACTGGGCGCGGGTCTTCACGTAGGCCACCGCCTCATCGAGGCAGCGCTGCGCACCGCCCAGCGAACAGGCAGCAATATTCAGCCTGCCGCCGTCGAGTGCAGACATCGCAATCTTGAATCCGCTTCCCTCTCCGCCTATCAGGTTGTCCGCCGGAATCCGGACGTCTTCCAGAATC
>CAITOD010000037.1 GCA_903893935.1 uncultured Sphingomonadales bacterium | reverse complement strand
TTGCCGACCACGCGCCAGACACTGCTGTTTTCGGCGACGATGCCGCCGCCGATCAAGAAACTGGCCGACAGGTTCCTGTCGAACCCCAAATATATCGAAGTCGCCCGGCCCGCCAGCGCCAACGTCAACATCGCCCAGTTCAAACTGCGCGTGCCCGCAAGGGCCAAGCGCGACGCGCTGCGGCAGATTTTGCGCAAGGACGATGTCACCACCGCGATCATTTTTGCCAACCGCAAGACCACTGTGCGCGATCTGGCCAAAAGCCTGAAACAAAATGGTTTTTCTGCCGGTGAAATCCATGGCGACATGGACCAGCCGGCCCGCAACGCCGAATTGCAGCGGTTCAAGGACGGCGCGATCAATATCCTGTGCGCATCCGATGTTGCCGCGCGCGGGCTCGACATCAAAGGTGTCAGCCATGTCATCAATTTCGACACCCCCTGGCACCCCGACGACTATATCCACCGCATCGGCCGCACCGGGCGCGGCGGGGCGAGCGGGCAGGCCTTTACGCTGGTGTCCGACGAAGACGCCGAAGCGATTGCCAATGTCGAAAAACTGACCGGCATGGCGATCCCCGAAATCACGCTGGGCCATGCCGGCGAAACCGTGGCTGCTGCCGAAGCTCCGCGCGAACGCGCACCGCGCAAGCGCGGCAAGCGGGCCGACGCCCCGGTGCCAGCTGAAAACGAAGCGCAAGCCGTGGCGCCGCCGGCCGATGCCGGACCGACCCGGTCAAAGCGGCAGGAGCCTCGCCCCGCACCGGTTGCGCCCAAAACGACGGCACCACGCAGCGAGCCTGTCGGCGAAAGCGATCCGTGGAACGGCCCGATCCCCGGGTTCCTGCACGTGTCGGCGCTGCCCGAAGCGGCCTGAGCGCGCGCAAATTAATCCCTAACGATTAAACTTTTCTTTGCCACTGCGCTGGTATTGTCCCTGAGTGCCACCTCGGTCGAGAGGTGCGCGGGGAGCTTACCATGATTGTTCTTGCTCGTTTTCTCGATCGGGTCGGACGCGATGAAGCGGGCGCGACCGCAATCGAATACGGTCTGATGGCAGCGCTCATTTCCGTTGCGGCCATCACCGCGATGGGCGCACTGGGCAACTCGCTCGCCAACACGTTCAATTACGTCGAAAATCAGGAACAGGCTGCCTCGACCGGGCAGCTCTGAAGGGGCTTCACGCGGGCTTTACGAAACTGTCGATCACGCGTTTGCGGCCGGCCGTTTCGAAATCGATTTCCAGCTTGTTGCCATCCTGTTCGGCGATCACGCCATAGCCGAACTTGTCGTGGAACACGCGCGCGCCGGCCGCAAGGTCGGCGCGCGGCTTTGCGGCAAAGCTTGCCGCACTGCGCGAAGGTTCGGCAATGCGGCGCGGCACCTGCTCGATCGGGGCGGCAGCGGCGCGCTGCCAGCCGGGCCCGCGGCTGGCGACGCGCGACGGATTGGTGCGCACCGCATCGGCAAACGGATCGGCGTGTTCGGACCAATGCGCGCGCCACAGCGAGGCGCCACCGCTCAGCGTGCTTGGCTTGCAGGCGGCGCTCATGGAGCTGGAGGAGGA
>CAITOD010000036.1 GCA_903893935.1 uncultured Sphingomonadales bacterium | reverse complement strand
GACAACACGATGATGGCAGAATCCTAAGGATTTGTCTGCCGTGCAACCAGCTCCATGCGCAAAATCCCGGACAGCTATGGGATCAAGTCCGGCATGACGGTTGTTGTGTGTGCCGCTCCCGGGTCAGGGCTGTACGGGGAGGGCGGGTTTTTCGGCGGCGGGCAGGCTGGCGCCCATGACTTTGGCCAAAGTCGGCGCAATGGCGCGCATGTCGATTTCGCCGAGGTTGCGCGCTTTGGCGATGCCGGGGCCGGCGATCAGGAAAGTCGAGCGCATTTCGGGTGCGGCGGGGAAATAGCCGTGCATGCCTTTGTAGCCGACCGGGGGCAGCACCAGCGGCAATCCGCTGCCGAGGAACGGCGTGGCGATCGCGCCGATCTTCAGATTGACGAAAAACGCCGCGCGCGGATTGCCGCCGGCGGCTGCGATCGCCGGTTCGGCAATCACTTGCGCGATGTGCGAGGCCGGATCGGCGGCCAGCCGGTCGAGCAGTGCGCCAACTTTGGCGCGCAAGGCGGCATCTTCGGGGTGCGCCAGCACGATCGCGAACGATCCGCCGCTGGCCCAGGGGCTGGCGCTCCAGCCGCTGATCTTGCCGGCAGGATCGACCGTCACCAGCCCGGCATCGATAAACGGGCGATAGAGGTTGATCGCGGTATCGACCGAAGCAAAGCCATGGTCGCTGACCACCGCGACCACCGCATCCGGGTGGAACTGGTGTTCGAGCGCGATGATATCGCCGACCAGCCCGTCGATCGCTTCGAGCGTCTGGTGCGCCTCGGCCGAACCCGGGCCGGTCACGTGTTGCTGGTGGTCGAGCGCGGTCAGATAGACGGTGAGAAAGCCCGGCTGGTGGTGGCGGATCAGCGACTGGGCAAAACCGGCGCGCAATTTGTCGCCGGCGAGCGTCTCGTCTTTGCCGTCGGCATAGCCTTCGCGCCGCGCCGCTTCGAGTTCGGCGACCAGACCCGGCGTGGCGAGCGCGCGCACCAGCTTGCGATCATCGGGATGGCCGGTGCGCCAGATCTGCGGCAGGTTCCACGTCACGTGTCGCGCGCCGACCGAAACCGGCCAGTGCACATTGCCGGTGGTCATCCGCGCGAGGAACGCCGCATCCCACAGCGTCTGCGCCTTGTTGTCTTCGGCGTACCAGAACCAGCCGTCTTCGTTGATATGCAGCGGATCGAAGGTGGTGTTCGATACGATCCCGTGTCTGGCGGGCGAGACCCCGGTGATCAGCGTGGTGTGGCTGGGATAGGTGACCGTCGGCAGCACGCCGACGACGCCTTCGGCATAGCTGCCCTGGGTGAGAAATGCGGTCAGGTTGGGCAATTTGAGCCCGCGCGCCTGCGCACCGATCACATCGCCGGGGCGCAGGCCGTCGATCGAGATCAGCAGCACCGGGCGCGCCAGCGCGGGCAGCGGCATCAGCACCATCAACGCCAGCCATGCCCGAACGATCCAACCTGCCAGCTGTTTCACGATTCTCTCCTCGCTCTCGCGCCATGGCATTCAGCAAAAAGGCCCGCCTGCCAAGGGGGCAAGCGGGCCTTTCGGTCATGCTTTGGTTATGCGTTCAATCTTCGGGCGCGATGGTCACTTTCAAGCCGTCCATTGCGTCGGTGATCGGCAGCTGGCACGACAGGCGCGAATGTTCGCCGCGATGTTCCGAGCTGTCGAGCAAGTCGTTTTCATCTTCGCTCATCGGGTTGAGCTTGTCGGCAAAAGCGGGATCGACAAACACATGGCAGGTCGCGCACGAGCAGCAGCCGCCGCACAGCGCCAGCAACTCGTCAAAGCCGTTGTCGCGGATCGCTTCCATCACGGTGGTGCCGGTGCTGGCCTCGATGGTCGAGGCCTGGCCCGCGCGGTTTACGACAGTCAGCTTTGGCATGATCGCAGGTCTCCAATGTTGCCCGGCGCCGCAGCATATTGTGGCCCGCCCCGGCTGTCCCTCTTTGGCGGTGGCTGCTATCGCCCACGCGAGACTTTGGCAAGACCGCGCACGCTGCGGCAGGAAAAGGATGGCCGGATGGGACAACAATACCTGGATGGGCTGCCATGGGCCAAAATGCTGTGGGCCTGAGCGCTGCGGCCATTCGCGACGGGCTCGACCATGTCGGGCGCCACAGCCCGGAACTGGCAGCGGCGATCACCCGTGTCGGCTATCCCGACCCGCGTATCCGCGAACGCGGCTGGCTGACTCTGCTGCGCACGATCGTCGGCCAGCAAGTGAGCGTGGCCGCCGCCGCCTCGGTCTGGGGCAAGCTGGAAGCGCTGCTGGGCGCGGACATGGCGCCCGGCGCGCTGCTGGCAGCCTCGTTCGACGATCTGCGCGGCTGCGGGCTGTCGCGGCAGAAACAGGGCTATGCCCGCTCGCTGTGCGAACTGGTCGCGGCCGAGGCGATCCGGTTCGATGCCTTGCCCGCCGACGATGAAGAGGCGATCGCGCAGCTGACGCAGATCAAGGGCATCGGGCGCTGGTCGGCGGAAATCTATCTGCTGTTCGCCGAAGGACGCCCCGATATCTGGCCGGCGGGCGATCTGGCGGTGCAGGCGGGGCTGGGCAAACTGCTTGGGCTCGAAACCCGCCCCGACGAGCGCCTGACGCGCGAACTGGCCGAAAGCTGGCGCCCGCATCGCGGCGCGGTGGCGATATTCACCTGGCATTGTTACAACAATCCGGCGCTTTGATCTGCGCGCGGCTTGTGCCAGACCCGTCGCACAGAAAAGGGGGCGGGACGGCATGGCACAGGCAAAGGGTATTTTCATCAGCGGCGGCGGATCGGGGATCGGCCGCGCGGTGGCGCAGAAATTCGCCGCCGAAGGCTGGTTTGTCGGGATTGGCGATATCAGCGAAGCGGGCATGCACGGCACGCGTGCGCTGCTGCCGGCCGATCGCTGCTTTACCACGCGGCTCGACGTGCGCGATCGCGCGCAGTGGGAAGCCGCGCTGTCGGGCTTTGCGCGCGCGGCGGGCGGCATTGATGTCATGTTCAACAACGCCGGGATTCCGATCGGCGGGCCGCTGGTCGATCTCACGCCCGAAGAAATCGAACGCACGCTCGATATCAATCTGAAAGGCGTTATTTTCGGCGCGCAAGCCGCTTATCCGTGGTTGCGCGCGCGTGCGCCGGGGTCGTGCCTGCTCAACACCGCCAGTGCCGCAGGGATTTACGGCGTGCCCGGCGGCTCGGTCTATTCGGCGACCAAGTTCGGCGTGCGCTCGATCACCGAATCGCTCGATGGCGAATGGGCCGCCGATGGCATCGCGGTGCGCGACCTGATGCCGGGCTTTATCGAAACCCCGCTGCTCGACATTGCGCCCAATCGCAAGAGCAACGACGCGATCCGCAACCGCGTGGCGATTGCCGGGCTCGAAATTACCCCGGTCACCGCCGTCGCCGACGCCGCCTGGGCGGCTGTCCACGGCGAACGCCTGCACACACTGGTGGGCAAGACCGCCCGATCCGCCAGCTTTGCCGCGCGCTTCCTGCCCGGCATGCTGCGCCGTCGCAACCGCGCCTCGGGGCGGCCGCTCGGTTAGTAAGCGCGCGTCAATGCCAAAGCGGGGAACAGGGCAGCGGCAATCAGCGCGACGGCGATCAGGCCGAACAGGATCGGGCTCGCGACCGAGCGACGCCAGGCCCCGGTCACCAGCAACGTGATCGTGGCGCCCGTATTGGACACGATCCCCATGGCCACCGCACCCCACGGAAACACGCCGGCGGCCGCAGGCGCGAAGCCGCTGGCATAGCCCACCAGCAGCGCGGTGATCGCCACGCCATAGAGGCGCGCGAGCGGCACGGCATCGGCGCCCAGCTGAAACAGCTGCATCAGCCGCGGTGCCGGCAAGAGCAGCATTGGTGCCGAGGCCAGCACCAGCGTCACGATAATCTTGAAAGCCAGCAGCAAGCCCAAAAACGTCATTGTGTCCTCCCGATTGCGGTCAAGCCGCAGATGATGCCGCATGGGCGAGCACGAGGCGGGCGATTTCGGCGCCGTGCGTTTCCTGCGGAAAATGGCCCGCGTCGGGCAGAAGGTCGAACCGTGCCTGCGGATACAGGGCCGCCCACTGGCGCCCCCATTCGGCGGTGAAGATCACGTCGGTGCCGCCCCAGATGAAATGAACGGGCTTTGTCCAGGCTTTGAGAATTTCGAAATGGCGCGCGCCATCGATTGCGACGGGATCATCGGGCCGATCGATCGGGATGCTGAGCGGGAACCGCCGCGGGCCGGCATAAGCCGTGCCATCGAGCCCGCGATGCGGCGCATCGTATCCGTCGAGAATGGCCTGTGCGCTGTCCGGCAGGGCGGGCAGGCGTCCGGTCGCGAGAATTCCGGCGATCTTGTCCATTCCGATGTGCCCGAGCGCCAGCATCATGATGCCGCCGAGCGACACGGGTTCGGGAACATGCGTCGCATACATGCCGCCCGGCTGCCAGCCATCCGCCCAGTTGCGGATGGCGGAGCTATACGAATAGCCCTCGTGCGGCAGCCAGGTGTTCATGATCACCAGCCGATCAAACCGGTGCTCCATCGTGGCCGCCTGCGCGAGACCGGTCGGGCCGCCCCAGTCTTGCGCGAACAGCGTCACGCCTTGCAGATCGAGCGCTTCGATCAGCGCGGTGCAGGCGCGGGCATGGCGCGCGATCGAATACCACGCGGGGTCGGTCACTTTGTCCGACCGCCCGAAACCGATGTGATCGTGCGCGATGCAGCGCCAGCCAGCGGCGGTCAGCGCGCGGATGATATGGCGGTTGAGATAGCTCCAGGTCGGCATGCCGTGCATCAGCAGCGCAACCGGACCGGCACGCGGGCCTTCATCGACATAATGCAGCCGCAGACCCTCGAAATCGATATAGTTGGGCGCGAAAGGATAGCCGTCGAGCGCGGCAAAGTTTTCGTCGGGGCTGCGCACATAAGGGACATTGGCGGCGGTGTACCGGGTCTGGGTGGACGGCATGATCGAATCCTCTCGTGCTGCGGTTATTCATCGAGCTTGGCGTGGTGGGCACCCTTGCGGGTGCTGTGCAGGCTTTGCAGTTCGCGCAGCGCACGGCGGCGATGGTCGCCCGAGGCGAGCGCCGCAAGCACCGCCCAATACCCGGCCCTTGCCTGGTCGAGGAACCCGTCGCTCGACAAATACCCGTCGGTCCACAGAAACAGCGCCCCGGTATAGGCCGCGTAGATCTGGGTCGCGGTCATGTCGACATCGGCCGCGCGCGTCAGCATGCCTCGCAGTTTTGCCGCCGTCATCGCCTGGCGTTGCAGATTGATCGGCTGAAACGACACGAACGGCTGGACGCGCAACCCGAATGCGCCTTTGATTTCGGGCAGCACGTTGAGCCACAGCTGCGCATCGGCGATGAATATCTGCGCGGAGACCACCACCACGGCGTGGCCGACCAGGAACGGGTCTTCCTCACCCATCGCCTTGATCGTCGCTTTCAGATCTTCGAACAGCGCGCTCAGGATCAGGCCCAGCAACTGCTCGCGCGGCCCGATCAGGTTATAGACCGTCGCGGTCGATACCCCGGCGCGCAGCGCAATATCGGCGGTCGAGACTTGCGCGCCGTATTCGCGGATCAGCGATCGTGCGGCCCCTAGAATGGCGTCGCGCCGCATCGCCTTGCTGTGCTCGCGGCGCGAAACGTCGATTGCGGCAATGTCGGTCATGCTGCAACAATCGCGAGCGGCGGCAGCCCCAGCGCGGCGCGATAGGTGTTGTGATAATGGTGCAGCGCGGGTTCGTTGCGGCCGAACAGGAAATGATTGACCAGACCCGATTGCGCGCCGCGATAGGATGCCGCTGCGGCGACGTAATCTTCGTCGCGGATGATTTCGGCAAAGCTTTGCGGCACCGCGCGGGTGGTTACCGGGTCTGCCGCGAGTGCCGCCGGCCGCGCGTAGAACGAAACGCGCGAAACACTGCGATCCGGATTGTCGGCGTCGGGGTAGACGCGCACGAGCATGACGGCGTTGGCGCCGACGTTGATCTGGATATTGGGGAACAGGTAATAGACCGGGAAGGCGCCCGTGGTGACGTCCCAGTCGCGTTCGGGCATCGATCGCATGAGGTCGATCGACCGGATGCACAGCGCCATGCGGTGGTTGCGCGCATATGTATCATAGGCCTGCACATTGCCGTAAAAGATCGGCGCCAGCGTGTCCCGGTGCAGCTTTTCAAAATGATAGGTCTCGCCAAAGGTGTCGATGGCGAGCTTCCAGTTCATCGGCGTGTCATACGTATCGTTGCCGATATGCACCAGGCTGGCGAAGTCCCAGGTCGCAAACTCGTGATCGAGCCCGCCCAGCAGATCGGGCACATCGAGCCCTCCGTCGGGCTGCGGATGCACCCACAGGATGCCGTGGCGTTCGGCGGCAGGCAATTCGATCAGACCGTGGCAGGATTTGTCGATCGCGCCGAAATGATCGGGTTTGGGCACGCCGATCAGCGCGCCGGTGTTGCTGAAAGTCCAGGCGTGGAACGGGCAGACAAATCGCGTGCTGTCGCCGCGCGGCGCGGCTTCGAGAATCGTGCCGCGATGGCGGCAGACATTGGCAAAGGCGCGAAACCGCCCATCGGCGTCCCGCGTGGCGAGCAACGGCCTGCCGAAATCGTTGACCGTCAGGAATGACCCGGCTCGGGGCAGATCGCCCGACATGCCGATCACTTGCGGATAGTCGCGGAAGAACGCCTGCCATTCGCGCGCCGCGCGATCAGGGCACGTGTAATCGGCGGCTGCGACTTTGCGGATCGCGCCGGCATCGACATTGGTGCCGCGATCGAGGTGATCGATCAGCGTACGGATGACCCGGACCTGCTCTTCGTGCTGCATTGCCGGCACTCCCTCTCCGCGAAAAAATCTGGAGTGGGGTATAAATATGTTTTAGAGTCGAATCTAATTAAAAGTTCGCTTTGGAATCATGCGGGAACCGATCGCGCGGCGCTCGCGTGCGACTCTGCGGGGGTCAAAGTTCCCCGGGTCCGGTGCCCAGCGTGCCGGCAATGAATTGCTCGGCGGCGCTCGCTTCGGCGATCAGCACGCGCAACGCTGCCGCGGTGTCGTGCAGCAGGCCGGCGCCAAACGGCCGCTCGCCGTTGATAAAGCGCCGGATCGCGCGTTCGTCGATGGCCAGGCGGCGCGATGCGGCCGTGGTGCCGCCAAACACTTGCACGCAATGCGCAAAGTGATCGCGCAGGGCCTGCAAGTCGGTTTCAGGTGTCGGGGTGGATACGGTCATTGGGTGCTTTCTTGTTGTCGACGCCCAACATCGGGCCGGTGCGTGCAATAATCAGTCGTGTCGAGCCCGCGCCTAAACCAATTTTAACCATTCAGGCATAGTGAAACCCTTATTGCTTTGGCAATCCGAGGGCGTGGCAAGACGTGAACCGTAGAGAGTTTCTGGGTGCAGGCGCGGCATTGGGCAGCATCGGGCTGGCCGGGTGCGCGGTGCCGATCGGCCGGCGCGGGTCTTATGCCGGGCAAGTGATTGCCGCGAAGGATTTCGACACCGCGACATACTGGATCGATGTGCTGCTGCAGCAGTTTCGCGATTCGATGCTTCCGCCGCCGCGCACCGCCTACTGCCTGTCCGGCCCGACGATTGCCGGGTTCGTTGCCGCCAACGCGGTGACCGGGACTTATTCGGACAATTTCGGGCTTGGCCCGGCGCCGCAGGGTGCCGATCCCGAAGTGGCCTATGGCACCGCGTTTGCGACGATGGCGTCGGAATGCCTTCTGACGCCGATGACTTTCCAGCGGCTGGCCTTCATGGCGCGGTTTCCCGATGGCCAGGCCAAATCGATCGGGGCGGAATGGGGGCGCAAAGTCGGGCTGCATTTCGTCAAGATGCGCACGTTCGACAAGTCGGGCTCGGCCAAGCTGCCGTATTACTTTCACAACTGGCCAAGGCGCGGCGACATTCTGCAATGGCTGCCCAATGGCGAGCATTACGTTGCGCATCCGGGGCCGGCGTTCGACGACTATGCGCGCGGGCTCTATCCCGGCGAGGGCAAGATCACGCCCTGGTCGATCAAGGCGGCGAAGGATTATCAGGCACCCGAATTCTACGATTCGCGCAGCCCCGAATTCGCCGAGGAGTTCCACCTAGTGCGCACGCTCGGCGGCGGCGACAGCAAGATACGCACCGATGATCAGACCGAAATCGCGATTTTCTGGGAAGACGGTCCGTGGGGGGCAACGCCGCCGGGGCACATGGCGCAAATTGCCATGCTGCTGTTTGCGCAACGCGGGTTCAGCTTTCTCGAAAAGGCGCGCGGCTATGCCATGCTCGGCATGGGGCAATGCGATGCCGCAATCGTGGCGTGGCACAACAAATACACCTTTGACATTCTGCGCCCCGAAACCGCGATCCGCCTGCGCGCACGCCAGTTCAACAACCCCGATCCGCGCATGGTGCTTGAGCCCAAGTGGGAAACCGTGATCAACACACCCAATTTCCCGAGCTACACCTCGGGCCATTCGGCATTCGGTTCGGCTGCGACGCGAACGCTGGCGCTGCTGCTCGGGACCGACAGCGTCAGTTTCAGCCATCAGTCGCCCGACCAGGTGATCTGGCCCGAATTGCGCGGCAAGACCCGCCACTTCACCTCGCTGTCGCAAGTGGCGGAAGAAAACGGGATGAGCCGCATCTACGGCGGAGTGCACTGGCTGCGCGACCACCAGGAATCAACCAAGCTCGGTTATGCGCTGGCGGAAAATATCAACGCCAAGTTCTTCACGGCGCGGGTCTAGGCCGATGCGCGCAAACCATCCCGCCTTGCGCACAACCGCAAGCCTGCTGGCGCTCGCCTGGGCCGGTCAGGCCCACGCCGCGACGCTCGTGCTCGCTTATGGCAACCTCGACGCGCTCGGCACCGCCGACGGCGATCAGGTGACCGCGCCGACGCCAGCTGCGCGCGCGCTCGTCGCAAATACCGCTGCGCCCGAGACCAGCCCGCAGGCCGCGAGCGCCAATCGCACCTCGATCGACTTTGCGCAGCGCGCGCTGGCGATGAGCGACAGCCAGCCCGCCACTGTCTCGAACGCGCCGAAGCCGATCCTCAGCTATGGCGATCTCGATACGCTTGACGAGCCGCTGGCGTTTGCAGTGGGCGGTGCGACAGTGGTGGTAAGCGGGGTGGTCGATCTCGCCTGGCAGCACAATTTCCAGCGCGCCGCCGCGATCACGCCCGACGACCCCAATTTCGCCGCGAACGGGCAGGTCGAAATTTCCGAACGGCTGGCCAACCGCTGGACCGTGGGCGCGGTCTATTTTGCGCAATATACCAGCGGGCCGGCGCTTTATAATTCGGTCTGCGCGGCGTTTTGCAACACGTATTCGGGCGGCCATCCGTTCTTCAACGACAATGCTTATGGCTATATCCGCACCAGCTGGGGCACGCTGAGCGGCGGCACCGTCGGCAATGCCGTGCGCAACGATACCCGGCGGCGGCCTGGCTATGGCGAAACCGCGCTGGGCGGCGACGATTTCCTCGGGCAGCTCGCGCGCTGGGGCGGCGCCTATCAGGTGCGCCTCGGCCCGGTGAACAGCACCGCGGTGGTCGATCAGGACGGCAATTTTGAACTCGGCGCGGTGTTCCGCCGCCCGATTGACGATCACGAAGTGCGCTTTACGGCGCGGTTCCGCGACAGCGAAGTGGCAATCGCCGACGGGCTCGGCAATCTGCACTCGAATGCCGCCGGAGTGGTCGGTGATCTGACCTATGGCAGCAGCATTTATGATCTCGGGCTCGGGCTTGAAACGATCACCGGGCGCGGGCTTGATTTGGAACGATGGTTCGTATCGAGCGGCGCGCGCACCAAGATCGGCACGATCGGGATTTCGGCCGAAGGGCATTATGGCCAGATCGACGGATCGCAGGAACTGTCGGCTTCGCTCGGCGTGCTCTATGCGCTGGGACGCGGGCTGACGGCCAATCTCGGCGTGAATTACAGCGACGCCAATGTGGTGCGCAATTCCATCACCATTCTGAAGCCCAACACCAAAAGCGCTACCGCCTCGGTCCGTTACAGCTTCTGATTGCGCCGCTTATTGGCTGGCGGCCTGGGCGGTGATCAGGTGCTGACGGATCGCGGGGTTGCCGGGTTGCAGGGTGGCTGCGCGCCCGAGCAATTGCAGCGCTTCGCCTTTGGCCCCTTGCGCCTTGAACAGCGCCCAGCCCAGCGTATCGAGCACGACCGGATCGTTGGGCGCGAGGGCCAACGCCTGACGCGCGAGCGGGATCGCGCCGGCGCTGTCGCCCAGGCTGATTTTGGCATAGGCGGCGTTGTTCAGCATCAACACGCGGTTGCCTTGCGGTGCGGCCAGCAGGCGCGTGTAGATCGCATCGGCCTTGTGCCAGTCACCCGCGCGGATCGCGGCATCGGCTTCGGCGAGGTCGTGCGTGTTGTCCTGCTTCAGCGCGGCGAGGCGCGCGGTATAGCTGGCAGCGGCGGGATCGTGGTTGGCAGCGGCGAGCACTGCTGCGAGTTGCAAAGGCGTGGCCGTGGCATTGGCGGCATCGGCCAGCGGCTTGAGCGCCTGCCATGCGCGCGCTTTGTCGCCCTGTTTGGTCAGCATCACGGCCAGCGCCAGCCGCGCCCGGTCATCGGCGCCGCCATGCGAAAGATAGGCCGACAATTCGTCGATCGCTTGCCCGCGCCGGTCCTGCTTGGCATCGATCAGCCCTTTGAGCAGCCGCACCGGCGAATTCGCCGAGCCCGGGTCGCTGACATGCGCAAGCAACTGGCTCGCTTCGTCGACGTTGCCCGCCGCCAGCGCAAGTTCGGCGGCAAATATCGCCACCGCCGGATCGCCCGCTCCGCTGCGGCGCGCCATATCGACCCACTGTTTTTCGGCGGCCTTGTCGCCGGTGTCGCGGGCAATGCTGGCAAGCGCCAGCATCGGGCGCTGGTGATCGGGGCGCAGGTCGTGCGCATGGGCAAACAGACGCCGCGCTTCGTCGAGCCGCTGTTCGGCCAGCGCCAGTTGCCCGGCATAGATCAGCGCGTCGAAATTGTCGGGGTCTGCCTTGATCGCTTTGGCGGCAATTGCATCGGCGCGCTCGGTGTGTCCCAGCGCCTGCGCGCGCAACCCGTCGAGCACTTGCAGATCGATGGCATCGGGAAACTTGGCAAGGCCTTTGTCGAGCACATCGATCGCGCGCGCAAATTCGCCCGCTGCCGACTGTGCGCGCACTTCGAGCGCGCACGAGGCAGGATCGGCCATGTAATCGTTGCCCAGCGTGTGGAGCGCGCCGGGCAGATTGTTCAGCTCCAGCTGGGCCCGCGCCAGCAACGGGCGCAGTTGTGCGGTGAATTGCGGCGGTTTGGCCTGGGCATCGCGCTGGGCAAGTTCTTCGAGCAGGCTGGCAGCGCGTTGCGCATCGCCTTGTTCGAGCGCGACTTCGCCCCCGAGCAGCAGCATGCGGCTGTCGTCGTGGCTGTCCTGCAAGGCTGCCTTGAGGATCGTATCGGCGGTGCGCCAGTCGTGATGCGAGACGGCATCGGCGGCTTGCTGATAGCCGCCATGGGCGCCGCCATTTTGCCCCGAACAGGCCGCAACCAGGCCCAGAACCGAACACGAGCCGACCAGCGAGACCAGACGGCGCACGGTTTTGCGAGAAGATTTGGTGATGTGCATGGATCTTTGTCTAACCGAAGCACCTTACAGAACTGCAAACGCCGGCGCAGATATGCCGGCAGCTTTAGCGATCACCGACATGCAGGCAAGCCATTCGGCGCGGCGGGACGACAAGATGCGAACCAGACCGGACCAAACCCCCGATAGGCCCGAGCTTTTGTGAACGTTTTGTCACGATTGGCGAGTCTATTTTTGAAACACCCTTGTTAGTTAACAAGATTGTACCACCGCCATCAATCAAGGATAAAAGGGGCAACGGACGAATCGATACACCACCAGCCTTGGAGCAAACCCAGTGAGCAAACTTTCCCGGACCCTTTGGGCCAGCGCAGCTGCCATCAGTGCCCTGGTTACCGCTTCCAGCGCGCAAGCCGCGGTTTATTCGTACAGCGAAAGCGGCGGCGAAGGCCTGACCTTCTTCAATGTCGGCCCGGCAACCCCGCAGAACCCGTTCAGCGCGACCTTCACGGTGGACACTTCGACCGGCAAGGGCTCGGTAATCGGCAGCGGCGTGGATGTCACTTTCACCGGCAACTTTTCCGCATTCACCGGCGGTTCGTCGCCCAGCGGCACTTACAATGTCACGATCGACCCGACCAGCAATATCGTTTACAACGGCAACACGTATACGCTGGTTGCTACGCCGACGCATGCCGACATGATCATTTTCCAGGGCTCTTCGATCAACCTGTGGGGCGAGTGGGCCGCCACTGGCTGCGGCTCCTGCCAGAATCTGGGCGACACGGTCGGCAACATCTCGAGCTCGTCGACCGGCGGCACCGCCGTTCCCGAGCCGGGCATGGTCGGCCTGATGGGCCTTGGCGTGCTGGGACTGGCGTTCCGTCGCCGTCTGGCGAATGTCGCCGGGTTCAACGCCCAGCTGGCCTGAACCACGGCGGGCTGATGGCGTCACGGCGCCGTCCGAGCGCCAGTCTCTTTGCTCGATGAATTTTGAAGGCGCCGATGCAAGACCGCATCGGCGCCTTCTTTCGTCGTCGAACCCGTGCAAACCGCTTCGCGGAGCAAAAATCTGCGCGAGTCTGATTTTGAAACAACCGATTTTGGTTAACAATGTTGCCTTGCGCAACACTATCAAAGAAAAGCATATCGTTGATTTTATGCGTTGCACCGCCAAATCTGGAGCAAAGACCGTGACCATTGTTTCCCGCACACTTTGGATGAGTGCCGCCGCCATTTGCGCGCTGGCTGCTGCTTCGAGCGCCCATGCCGGTGTCTATCAGTATTCCGAAACCGGAGTTGGCAATACCAATGGCGCCAAGACCGCCGAATTGACGGTCGATACCACGGCCGGCACCGGGTCGCTGATCGGCAGCGGGCTCAATATCAGCTTTACGGGTGACTTCTCGGGTTTTACCGGCGGCGCCGCGCCCAGCAGCATGTACAGTATCACGATCGCGTCAACCAGCTCGATCACGGATAATGGCCATGTCTATACTCTGGTCGACCCGGCCACTGTCCATCCCGACATGCTCAAGTTCCAGGGCTCCACGATCAATTTGTGGGCCACGTGGCAATCCCCGGGCTACAGCAATCTCGGCGATACGGTTGGTACGATCTCGAGCTCGTCGACCGGCGGCACCGCCGTTCCCGAGCCGGGCATGGTCGGCCTGATGGGCCTTGGCGTGCTGGGTCTGGCGTTCCGTCGCCGTCTGGCGAACGTCGCCGGGTTCAACGCCCAGCTGGCCTGAACACATCCACTATCGGCCGGGTGGTGCGATGGCGCCACCCGGTCGCTATGCGCCGGCGCGGTCTTCTTCCAGCGCGGCGATGCACGACAGCAGGCCATCCCTGTCGGCATAACACCCCTGCAAATGCCGCATGCCGGCACTGGTGATCGCGGTCCGTGCATGCAGCACGCGCAGATTGTCGACCACAAAAGCTTCGCCCGGCGCCAGACGAAACCGCACCGCCAGCGCCGGATCGTCGATCCACTCGGCCATGCGGCGATAGGCGCGATAGAAATCGGCCATGCGATCATAAGGCACTGCGCTGAACGGCGCGGCCGAGCGGTTGTTGAAACGCACCGCCAGCAATTCGCCATCGGGTCCGAGCTCGATCAGCGGCCGCTTTGCGCCGAGGCGCACCCCGGGGGTTCCGGCATATTCAAAACAGGCGTTGTGCGCGGCCAGCAGCGCAAAGCCCTGCGGATCTTCGGCCAGGAGCCGCCCCGCCACCGCAAAACCATCGACCACCACCGAATCGCCGCCCGCAACGTCGTTGTGCAAGCAGGCGAGCACTTGCAGCCCCGGCGCGGGGTCGCGATAGGGATTGTCGGTGTGGGCCTGCAATCCGAGATTGGTATAGGCGAGATTGGCGGGGTTCACTTCGGCGCGCACGTCGAAAATCCGGCCATAATTGGTTTCGCGCACATACCCGAACAGCGCCGCGATGGTCGCCGGCATGCCGTGAGCCACCGGCACACCGCGCAGCCGGGCAAAGCCATGGCGCGCGATCGAGCGCAGCCAGTCGAGGCGCACTTCAGGGTCGTTGCAGACCTCTTGCCAGTCGGCGACCGCAAACCGGTCAGCGTCTGTAGCGTCCCAGCGTGTGATCGCAGGCGAAGTCCAACCGGTCTGGCTGGGGGCCGGCCGGTCATAGGCGTGGCGCAGCAGCCATCGCGCCGGAAAAGTGACCTGCTTGTGTTCGGGCGCAAAGCAGACGCGCAAGCCCGC
The DNA here is from genome assembly GCA_903893935.1 of uncultured Sphingomonadales bacterium. Taxonomy (GTDB): domain Bacteria; phylum Pseudomonadota; class Alphaproteobacteria; order Sphingomonadales; family Sphingomonadaceae; genus Novosphingobium. Next base: position 1,959 of record CAITOD010000036.1, on the reverse strand, counting down.
ATCGGTCCAGTCGGCGGCCGCAATCCGCGTATCGGCGGGAATGTCGTGCAGCGTGATCAGGCGCTGCCCGTTGCCCGGGCTGCGCGTCGCGGGATCGAGCGCGTTGTCGCGCAGCCAGATCGCGTGAAAGCGGTAGCGGCGGCCTTCGAGCGTGATCGCGACCGCCTTGCCCTCGTCAAGCAGGGCGACAGACATCGGGCGTTTCTCCGTCATGGGGCCGGGCGCCGCAGAAAGAACCACGCCGCGAGCAGCGTCGCGGCGGTGCCAAGCACGCTGGTGACATAAGCGCCGGCGGTGAAGAACTGCAACCAGTCGAGCGAGGCGCGCCCGAAGTTGCGCCACAGCAACAGCGCCACGCTGCCCATATAACCGAATGAATCTGCAACATAAATCAGGAATCCGGCATTGGCGATGCGCCCGCTTGCCGCAACCAGCCGGTCGAACAGCACCGCGTTGATCGGGTTGTAGGCGATATAAAGCCCCGAACCGCCCAGGATCATCCACAGCAAGGGCGAAATCAGATGCGCCTGAAACGCCAGCGTTGCCAGCCCGAGCAGCACGAACCCGCCTGCCACCATCGCGTGGATCACCATCAGCGCGCGCCGGTTGTCGCGCACCACTGTCACCATGGCCATGCCGACCAGCGCGATCGCCGCCACCGGCACTTCGCTTGCCGAAAAAATCCCCGCCTCGCCGCCGTGGCCGAGCGCGGTCCAGATTTCGGCGGCGAAATTGTCGCGGAAATCGCGAAACGCGGTCAGCAGCACATAAGCAAACACGATCGCGACCAGTCCCGCCGCATGCGCGCGCAGAAACGCGCCCCGGCCGCGGGCGTCCATCGGCGCGCGCCGCACGCGTGCCGCTTCATCGGCCGGGCCCGGCGGGGGCAACGCGCTCAGCACCCATACAGAGCCGAGCAGCATCGGCGCGAACAGCGCGCCGCATGCCGCCGGCATCCAGAAACGATCGACCTGCCAGTCGACCATCAGCCAGGTGCCGACCGACTTGACCACGCCCGACGACAGGATGAAGCTCGCGCACATCATCGATGCCAGCACTTCGGAAACGCGGCGCCCTTCCATGAAGCCATAGACCAGCCCCCAGATCATCCCCAGCGGCAGTCCGTTGACGAACAGCGCCACCACGTTCCACGGCGCGGGGATCAGCGCAAAGGCGATCAGCGCCAGCCACGAAACGCCGATCAGGCCCAGAATCGCCGCCGCGCGCTGCCCGGGCCGGATTTCGGAAACGACTTTCACGCCGATGAATTTGGACAGCGCATAGCCCGCAACTTGCGCGATGATCAGTGCGATCTTGTAATCGAGCGCCAGATGCCAGCCGGGCACATGTTCGAAAGTCGCGGCGGTAAACGGCTTGCGATAGGCATACATCGCGAAATAGGCGCAAAACCCTGCGGTGCCGGCCACGGCGGTAAACACGGCGGGATGCGCGCGTGCCAGATATCGGGTCAGTCGGCTGGCCACTTGCACAAATCCCCTGCACTGGCCGCGCGAGTGGCGCGCCGATCGAATTGACCCCCTTGTGCGATGCGCTGGCTGCGGCGACAAGCCTGCTATGCCCAAAACCCCGATCCCGCCCAGCGCGCTTTCGCCCCAGAAGTTCTACCAGGCCGAACAGGAAGCGGAATTTGCCGAAAGCCACCCGCGCGTCTCGGCTCAACAGCAGGACCCGGCTTACGAACTCGCCTTTCTCGATACCCATTTCCTGTTGCGGCAGGAATTGCGGCCGGTGCGGTTCCAGCTCGAATTGCTCAAGCCCGAAATGCTGCTCGACGAAGCGGGAATCGCCTCGACCCTGGTGGTCTATGGCTCGGCGCGCATTCCCGCGCCAGACCGCGCCGCCGCCGTAATCGATGCTGCCACCAGCCCCGCAGCGCGCGCGACGGCCGAGCGGCTGGCAGCGAGCGCCCGCTATTACGAAGAAGCGCGACAACTGGCG